>CAYWJF010000006.1:0-45872 GCA_964458545.1 uncultured Oscillospiraceae bacterium
ATTATGAAAATAAAACTGACCGCCGCGCTCGCCCTTGCGCTCGCGCTCATTCTGCCGCTTTGCTCATGCGGCGAGAAGCCAGAGGCGGGTGAATGGTACGAGGAGCTTAACTACGAGGATATCTCGCTAAAGGAGCTTTACTCCGACTACTTTATGGTCGGAACAATTTATACCGAAAAGATTACCTCGGGCGAGGATAACGAGCTTGTGCTTAAGCAGTTTAACGCCATTACCCCCGAAAACCTTATGAAGCCCGAAAATATGCAGCCGAGCGAGGGAAGCTTCACCTATGAGGAAGCCGACAAAATGGTAGCGTTCGCCGAGGAAAACGAACTTACCGTAATAGGACACACCCTCGCGTGGCACCAGCAGTCCGGCAATTGGTTAGGAAAGAACGTTGACCGCGAAACGGCGATAGCCCAACTAAAGGCGCATATCTTCGGTGTCGCGGCAAGGTACGACGGTAAAATATACTCATGGGACGTGGTAAATGAGGCAGTCGAGGACGGAACCTCGATAAGCGCGGGAAGAACGTGGCAGGACTGCTTACGCAAAAGTCAATGGTACGACAGTATAGGTCCCGATTATATCGCGCTCGCCTTTCAGTTCGCGCACGAAGCGGCGCCGAACGCCAAGCTTTACTACAACGACTATAATCTCAACCTCAACTCTAAGGCAACCGTTGTTTATGAGATGGTAAAGGACCTGAAGGCGCAGGGGGTACCGATAGACGGAATAGGTATGCAGGGGCACTACGACCTCACGCTTAAGACTAAGCTTGTGGAAAAGAGCATAGAGCTTTTCTCCTCTATTGAGGGCATTGAGATTGCCGTCACCGAGCTTGATATCGGTATGTCGAATGTGCAGGCAAGCGAATCCGCGTATAGAAACGCGCAGAAGGCGCAAGCAAGGCTGTACGCCGAGCTTTTCGAGATTTACAAGGCGCACAGCGATAGAATTGTCCGCGTAACCTTTTGGGGCTACCGCGACGACACAAGCTGGCGCAAGGAGAACCTTCCATTACTCTTTGACAGCACCCTTAAGCCCAAAATGTCCTTCTACGCCGTAGCCTACCCCGAGCGGTGGCTTGAAGAAGCGGCGAAATAACAACAGAAAAATCCCCGCGTTTCCAAAGGAGCGCGGGGATTTTTGTTATTCTCTAAAGCCCTAAAATTGCTGTCGCAATTGTGAAATAGATAAAAAGCGAAATAGCGTCAACTATCGTGGTAATAAGCGGCGCGGACATAACCGCAGGGTCGAAGCCTATCTTCTTTGAAAGCATAGGTAGCGTACAGCCGACCGTCTTTGCCGCCGCGACCGTTCCCACAAGGGTAAGGCAGACCGACGCCGCGATACCGACAGAATAACCGTCGATAAGTATTATTTTTAAGAACATTGCCGCGGCGAGGGTAACGCCACACATCACTGCAACGCGGATTTCTTTCCAGATAATCGCGAAGATATCGGAAAAATCCACCTCGTCCATAGCAAGTCCGCGTATTACCGTAACCGATGCCTGACTTCCACAATTTCCACCGGTGTCCATAAGCATAGGTATAAAGGTCGTCAGCGCTATCTGAGCGGCGAGCGCTGATTCAAAGCGCTGTAGAATAAGTCCCGTGAAGGTTGCCGAAATCATCATCAAGAGCAACCACGGTATCCTTGCCTTGTATACCTCAAAGGTACTCAGCTTTAGGTAAGGCTTGTCGGAAGGGGTAATAGCCGCCATCTTCTCGATATCCTCGGTGTACTCCTCTTGGATAACGTCGATAGCGTCGTCAACGGTGATAATTCCGACAAGGCGGTTTTCCTTGTCTACGACGGGCAGCGCCAAAAGGTCGTACTTCGCGAAGACGTTCGCGACCTCCTCTTGGTCGTCGTGGGTGCCTACCGATATAACGTTCTCCTCCATTATATCGCCGACAATCTCCTCGTAGTCGGAGAGCAGAAGGTCCTTTACGGAAACGAGTCCTAAAAGCTTTCTGTTGCTGTCGGTGACGTAGCAGGTGTAAATCGTTTCCTTATCTACGCCCGTTTTTCTTATCCGCTTAAACGCCGCCTCTACCGTCATACTCTTTTTGAGGTCAACGTACTCTATCGTCATAATGCTTCCCGCGCTGTCGTCGGGGTAGTCGAGAAGCTGGTTTATGCTTTTCCTTGTTTCGGAATCAACACTTTTAAGTATTCGCTTTACGACGTTCGCGGGCATCTCCTCAATAATATCCACCGTATCGTCAAGGAAGATATCGTCAAGCACCTCGCGCAGCTCCTTATCGGAAAAGGACTTAATGAGCATCTCTTGCGTGTCCACGCTCATTTCCACGAAGGTGTCCGCCGCGATTTCTTTAGGCAGAATGCGGTAAAGCAGCAGTAGCTCTTCCTTAGCTATATCGTCGCCCTCCAAAAGCTCCTCTATCCAAGAGGCGATATCGGCGGGGTTCTGTTCAGCTAAGAATTCCTTTAACGCAACCTTCTTTTTGTCCTTTAGAAGCTCTAAAATCTTCTCTGTCATAACGCTTACCCCCTTTCTCGGGTTTGGGATAAAACAAAAACACCGCGCCACTCAAACGGTGGCACGGCGAAGCGTGCTTCTTATGCCGAAAGCGCCCACTTATCGCGCTCGCGGTCACCGTTCAAGCTTTAGCTTCGCAGGGCAATGAAGTTGCGTTAGGTTACGCCTTGTTTTTCGACATAACCTGCTGACCAGCTGACAGTGTCTCCACTGTTTCGCGGCAGCAACCCGTATCCCTGTGGTAGCCTTGCCTACCGGATATTTTGTTGTGTTATTAGTTTATTCCATAGACGCTTTTTTGTCAACATTTTTAGTAAACAAATCCTTGATTCCCGCTACTATTATAAATATGGCAAAACCGCGCCTAAGCCAGTCGTTATCAAGGCTTTTCGCGAGCAGAAATCCGAGATATACCACCGCCGCGCCCGACAGTCCGCAGATGAGCGCCGCCTTAAAATCAATAAGCTTATTTTTTATGTGGAAAACAAGCGACAGAAGAATAATCGGAATAAAGAAAAGCAGATTTATCCCCTGCGCGGTCTTCTGCTCTATTTCGGTAAAAAGGGTGAGATACACAAGAAGAATAAAGCCGCCGCCGAGCCCCATTGAGGCGAGCACCCCCGAAAGTGCGCCGACAATCGACGCTACTACCCAGCTCATCGAAACAGCATAACGACGCCCGACACGGCAATTACCCCGCCGAAGAGTCGCCGAAGAAAATCGGACTTCACCTTTTTAAGGAAAATGCTTCCTGCAATCGCGCCAACCAGCCCGCCCGGCACAAGCATAAGCGCGGTTTCGTAGTCAACGCTTCCGTTCGCGGCGTAAAGTCCGAGACTCACCCCGCTCATAAGCAGTATCATAAGCGTTGCGCTCGCGTGCGCCTTACGCTCGTCGGAAATAAGCGAGCGCAGCAGCATTACCGCCACCACTCCGCCGCCGCTCCCGAAAAGCCCGTTTAAAAAGCCGCAGACCGCGCCGCCCGCTATCATTTTTAGCTTCTTCAAATAAAATCACCCGCGGTTAGTGTTCCGCGGGCGCGTATTTTTATGTATTAAAGCTTTGCGAGTTGTTTTATAACATAGCCCGCAATCGTGTAGCCCGCGACGGGCGGTACGTAGGAGATGCTTGCGGGAGCACGCTCACCGTCGGTCTCAAGCGGCGCGTTTTTGTTGTAAAGCACCGCCGCGCCGACAATTCCGCGCTTTTTAAGCTCTCTTCGCATTACGCGAGCAAGCGGACAACCGCAGCCAGCCGTGTCCTCTATTGCGCCGACGGTAAAACCCTCGCAGTCGGTACGGTTTCCCGTGCCCATAGAAGAAATTATCGGTATGCCGCTTTTTTGGCATTCCTCTATAAGCGATAGCTTTGCTGAAACGGAGTCTATCGCGTCGATAACGTAGTCGGGCTTGTAGTCAAGCACCTCGCTTATATTCTCCGCTGATATACGCAGATTCTTTGCGGTAACGTCGGCGTTTGGATTTATCGAAAGGGCTCTCGCTTTCGCGGCGGCGGCTTTTTCTTTGCCTATCTCGCCGCGCGTCGCGATTATCTGGCGGTTTAGGTTGGTTTCGTCAAAAACGTCGCAGTCGATAACAAGTATATGCCCGACGCCCGCGCGCACTATCGCCTCAAGCGCCGCGCCGCCAACGCCGCCAACGCCGATAACCGCCACCCTCGACCTTTCGAGAGAAGCGGTAGCGTCGTTTCCTATTAATCTTCTTTGTCTGTCAAGCCAGTCGCCCATAAGCCTTCCTTTGGACATAAATATATCCCCGCTTTGCCGTCTGCAGTCGGTTTAGAACCCGTCGCTACGACGGTGGGTAAAGACCCTTTGGTTTCACGCTCCCTTCGTCCCTAAAGGGGAGGTCTGCAATCCGCCAACGGAGTACTTTTCCCTATTCTAATGCTTGTCGGATTAAAAAGAAACTGCAACATATCGCACAAAGCAGGGGTATTTTACGCTTTTAGGTCTATTCCTCTTCGCCCTCTTCAAATTCATAGAGGTCGGAAAGACGGTCCATAAAGATTTCGCTAATCTCCTCGAATTCGTCGTCGTCCTCGATAAGCTCAAGCACCTCGTCGTCGCCGTCCTCGGAAACTATCTTCATAATTACAAGGTTTCCGTCGTCGTCAATAACCTCGTTAGCCGTCTCCGCCGACGCAATAAGCGCGACATAGCTTTGACCCTTATGCTCGAGGGAATCTACGAGCTCAAACTCGTGCTCCTTGCCCTCCTCGTCGGTAAGGGTTACGAGGTCAGCGGTAAATTCCGCGCCCTCGTCCTCAGGGGTGGGGATATTGTTTTTTTCGTCTGCCATTTATACTCTCCTTGCAGGGGTTTCCTGTACCCTAATTGTACTTTCAAAACGGGCTAAAGTCAATTACACAAACGTGAACAAACGTGGTATAATATAGTTTATGCTGCAATTAATATAAAATGCGGCGAATGAAAAAACTATCGAAAGCGGTATTCAATGAAAAAAATATTTATTTTTCTCGCGGCGGCGGCACTTCTTTTGACGCTTGCCTCCTGCGAGGTAAAGCCGCCAGAGCCTTCTAATTTAGGCGGCAATAACCCACCCGACGTAAGCTCACCCTCAAAAATAACCGACATTGTAAAAGGAGACACTTCCGATATGGCTATACAGCTACAGCCCCCGAAGGACGGCGACACCATTGTTTCAATAGAGACAAATATGGGCACTATGAAGGCTATCCTCTACCCTAAATACGCGCCGAAGGCGGTAGAAAACTTTATCACCCACGCAAGCGAGGGCTACTACGACGGCGTTATTTTCCACCGTATAATCGAAAACTTTATGATTCAAGGCGGCGACCCCGATGGCACGGGCTACGGCGGCGAAAGCATTTGGGGCGAGGATTTCGACATAGAGGTCTGCTCGGAGCTTCACCACCTAAAGGGCGCGCTTTGTATGGCAAGGCGCGGTGACACCACCGTCTCCCAGAGCAGCCAATTCTATATCGTACACGGAAGTAAACTCAGCAACTCCGACTTGGACTATTTGCGCGGTTTTAAAGTCGAAGAGGGTTGGGGAAAAGATATTGTTGACGCTTACGACGCACTCGGCGGTTTCCCAAGCCTTGATTTCGACTACACCGTCTTCGGGCAGGTCTACGAGGGCTTAGACGTTATTGACAAGATAGCAAGCGTGGAAACAAACAGCGCCGACCAGCCGAAGGAGCAGGTAATAATTAATACAATTAAGGTAGAAACCTTTTCAGCACAATAAGTAACGGCTGGTTATTCTCAATAAGAAGCCTATTCGGCGTAATTTAACTATGTTTGAACTTGGGAATATTTGCTCCGCAAATATTCCCAATAGGAAGCCTATTCGGCGCAATTTATTTATGTTTGAAGTTGGAATATTCGTGTAACGAATATTCCCAATAAGAAGCCTATTCGGCTGCGCCGAATAGGCTTCTTTATTTATTCTGTCGGAAACGCCGACGCGGGTATCTCTTCCTTTTCGGTTTCGTCTTCTGCTTCTTCTTCGTTCAATTCCTCGGTCGGCTCAGTAGCGGTTTCCTCGGCGGGAAGTATCGTTTCCGTAGCTTCCTCGGGCGTCTGCTCCGCCTCTTCCTCGGCGCTCGCCTCAAAGAGCGGATAGAGCGTACCGCTTTTTAGGTTTACAAGATGCCCGCCGATAACGGTGTTGCCGTCAAGGAGCAGCACGGCGCTTATCTCGCCGCCCAAATCCTCACGGTTAACCACGTTATAGCTGCATTTTTTAATGGTTTTGCCCTTGTAGCTCTCAAGGTCGAAGCCTGTGGTTTTGAGCATCTCGTTATATTCCGTGAACCGCTCGTCGAACTGTTCGGGCACACCTACGTCCGCTATCGAGCTTGTTTCAGAAAGCACAAGTCCGAGCGACGAAAGGTACGCCCGCCTTGTCTCCTCGGTTGAGCCATCTATCCCCTCGCCCGCGCTTTCCTTATCCTTACCGCCCAAAAGAAGCACCGCCAAAAGCACGGCGAGCCCCACAAGCGCGAAAATTATTCCTTTTCCTATCTGTTTTTTGCCTACTGACGCGGCATACATATAAACAAACACCCCTCTTATTCATTTGGAAGTGTTTTATATATATGCGGCTTGTTTCTTTTTAAGTACCGCCGCTGTCATCTAATAGTATAGGTTCTTCAATAAAACAAAAAAGAACGGTTTTGAGCCGTCCTTTTATTTATGGTACTTAATGTTGTTGTTTATCGTCTGGGCTCTGTAGATTTGCTCTAAAAGCATTAAACGAAAAAGCTGGTGCGGAAAGGTCATATCCGAGACGGAAAGCCGAAGGTCGGCGTTCTTCTTAAGCTCCTCTGAAAGCCCAAGTGAGCCGCCGATAACGAAGGCTATGGCGGAGGTCTCGTTCTGCGCGCGGGAAATATACGCCGCAAACTCGCTTGAACTTAGCTTTTTCCCCTCGACACACATAGCAACGACAAGCTGCTTCTTCTTTGAAAGGTGCGCTTTTATTCGGGCGGATTCGTCCTCAATTACCCGACGCTCGCCCGCGCCGCCTTCGTCGGTGAGCTTTGTTTCCGAAAGCTCGGTTACCGTCAGCTTCGCAAAGGGCGAAATGCGCTTAATATATTCGGCACAGCCGTCGCGGAGAAAGCTCTGCGAAAGCTTACCGACACAGACGATATCAATACTTAACACTCTTTATACCTCGAAAAAGCCGCTGGTTTCGTGGCGCGGCGCGACGGAAACCTTGAAGGTTTCCTCGGTTATTCCGTAGTTTTCAAGTATGGAGAGACAACTGGTCAGCGCAAGCTCGGGGATGTTGTTTTCACGGCTAAGGTGCATAAGCACGAGCCTTTTCGTCCCCGACTCGGCGAGTCTTACCGCCGCCTCGGCGCATTCGCGGTTGCTTAGGTGCCCGACGTGCGAGCGTATGCGCGCTTTTAGGTAATAGGGGTATTTCCCAGATAGGAGCATACTGTCGTCGTAATTCGACTCAAGCGCCACAAGCGAGCAGCCCGAAACCTCGTTCATAACCTCGTCCGAAATAAAGCCGAGGTCGGTCGCCACCGCCGCGCTGCCGCCGCCTTCAAAGCTAAAACGGTAGCCTACGCAGTCGGCGCTATCGTGGCTGGTGGAAAAGCATTTGATTGTTATATCGCCCACGGTGAACGGCTCGCCCTTTTGAAGCGAAACAAGCTTCGCGTTCTTCGGCACTATTCCGTGTTCGTTTAGGTAGCCGAGCGTCCGCTCGCTTCCGTAGACGGGCACGCCGTAGCTCGAAAGGAAGGTGAGCAGCCCGTTCACGTGGTCGCTATGCTCGTGGGTAATAAGTACGGCGTCGATATCGCGCGCCGAAACGCCGAGCGAATAAAGCTCGGCGAGCGTCTTCTTGCAGCTGCAACCCATATCTACAAGCACCCGCGCGCCCTCGCCGCATACAAGTGTACTGTTGCCGCTGCTTCCCGAATAAAGCGTCGCTATCCTTGCCGTTTCAATTCCCCCTTAAAAATTATAAAGGCGAAGAAATTCTTCTTCGCCCGAAAGCTTTTAGCTTACTGCGCCTTTTCTATATAGTCGTCCGGCGTTACCACCCGCTCTATTTTCGCGCCGAGCGCCGTCAGCTTATCGACCACGTCCTCGTAGCCGCGCTCAATGTGGTATATATCCTCAATTTCAGTGGTGTCCTTCGCGGTAAGACCCGCGATTATCATAGCCGCTCCCGCTCTAAGGTCGGTTGCCTTAACGGGCGCACCCGTAAAACAGCCTATTCCCTCAATAATAGCTACCTTTCCGTCCACCTGAATATTAGCGCCCATCCTTCGCAGCTCGTCAACATATTTAAAGCGGTTATCCCATATGCTTTCGGTTATTATCGAGGTACCCTTAGCGAGCGAAAGTATAGTTGACATCTGCGGCTGCATATCGGTCGGAAAGCCGGGGTGCGGCATAGTCTTTACGTTGGTGGGACGAAGCTCGCCCGAACGCCATATATGAAGCGACTCCTCAAATTCTTCTACCTGCGCACCTGCACGAAGCATAAGAGAGGTTATCGACTCAAGGTGCTTTGGGGTAATGTTATTAACGGTGATATCGCCGCCAGTCGCCACCGCCGCCGCCATATATGTACCCGCTTCTATCTGGTCGGGAATAATGGAATAGTTCGTTCCGCGAAGGAAGGCAACGCCGTTAATTTTAATTACGTCGGTACCCGCTCCGCGAATATCCGCGCCCATAGAGTTCAAGAAGTTCGCGACATCGACTATATGCGGCTCCTTCGCGACGTTCTCAAGTATCGTCTGACCCTCCGCCTTTACGGCGGCGAGTATTGTGTTAATGGTCGCGCCGACAGAAACGGTATCAAAATAAATCTTCGAGCCCTTAAGCCGACCGTTTCGGCTAACGTTGACCATTCCGTACTCTACGTCCACGTCGCAACCAAGCGACGCAAAGGCTTTAAGATGCAAATCTATCGGGCGCGCGCCTAAGTTACAGCCGCCCGGAAGTGAAACCTTCGCCTTTTGAAACTTTGACAGAAGCGCGCCTAAGAAGTAATAGGACGCGCGCATATGGCGGGAAAGCTCGTGCGGCACCTCGTGGCTTTGCACGTGCCGCGCGTCTATTTCAAGGGTATGCTTATCAAGCGGCTTTACCGAAGCGCCGAGGGTGGAAAGTATTCGAGTGATAATGGCGACGTCGCTTATATTCGGTACGTTTTCTATAACACATACGCCGTCGGAGACCAGCACCGCGGGAAGTATGGCAACCGCCGCGTTCTTCGCGCCGCTTATATCCACGCTACCCACAAGGCGAGCGCCGCCGTTAATAATAAATTTTTCCAAAACCGCAACCTCGTTTCAGGTTAATACTTTGTCTCTTTTGACCTTAGCCGTAAAGGAAGGGGGCTGGGTCGGTCTTTTCGCCGTCTATTCTTACTTCAAAGTGAAGGTGGCTTCCCGTGGAGTTACCCGTTGAGCCCATAAGCCCGATAAGCTCGCCCCTGTTTACAACGTCGCCCACCGAGCAGAGGTTTGCGCTAAGATGCGCGTAAACGGTGGTCATTCCGTTCTGGTGGTCAATTATAGTATATATTCCGTAGCCCACGTCTGTTACAGCCGTGTAGGTTACAACTCCGTTGTCCGCCGCATATATCGGTGTTCCATAGCCAGAGGCGATATCTATTCCAAAGTGGACGGAGGACCAGCCGCGGCTTATCGTATAGGTCGGTCCCGTCGGCCATGTAAGACTTCCCGTTCCTATAGAAATCGTGGAATCACCCGTGGGCTTTCCGCCCTTGATGATTTCGGCGTTTACGGCGGGCTTCGTTACCTCCTCGGAAACCACCGTGGTGGAAACCTCGACGCCGTCACGATACTCTATCTCCTCGGTGACCGTCTTTTCGCCCTCTTCGCCCGTCGTTACCATTAAGAAATAGTTGTTGGGGAAACGCGAATCGATTATTGTCATCGTTGAATAGCCTATTGATTCAGTATAGGTTTTATACCTTACCGTCTTTACGCTCAAAAGGGGCTCGCCCGCGGCGACCAAAAGCCTTTCGCCGCCTTGCAGCTCCATCTCTGTTCCCGGATTTAATTCGGTCAGCTTTTCAAGGGTTATGCCGTTAGCGTTAGCTATGTCGCTCGCCTTTTCTCCCTCTTTAACGTCATAGTATAAATCCTGAGACTCATTTGAGTGAACAACCGCGTCAAGCTCCTCAAAGGGAACAATCTCATCCACCGAGTATATACCCTTTTTAAGCTCTACGTTTCGCGCGAACTTAACTGTCATCTCGTCGCCGAGCATAGCCGCTTGCTCCTGATAGGGAGCAATTACCGAGTTTACCGCTTCCTCAAGAAGAGCCGTAGCGGTGGTAGCTCCGTAGAACTCGCCGCCAACGAAAAGCCCCGTTGCCTCGGCTATCTCGCTTCCTGATACGGCGAGAAGTGAATCTGCCATAACGTCCTGCGAGGAAAGCTCACTTTCGTTTACGACAGCCATCTGTAGTGTTGCGCCGCGCTCCCAAGTGCTTGAGGAGCCCGTCACCATACGGCTTTTAATTATCTTCTTCGCGGAATCGTAAACCGCTTCGTCGGTAACATAGCCTATCATCTGTCCGTTATAGTTTACCTCAAGCGCGTAATTAAGGGTTAGCATTGAGATAATTACAGCAAGACATACTATCGCGCTGACAGCGGGCAAAAGGTAGTTCATAAACCGCGCGACAAGGTGCTTGTTCCAAAGCCAACCGTACTTGAAGAACATTCTAAGACGCTGCAGCTTCTGCGCAAAGGTTTTATCCTGCGTTCCTTGCATAACGACGGCAAGGCTCTTAATGCTTCTTTTCGCCTTGTCTATCGGCTCGGTTATATCCGAACGCACCGCAGAGGCGCGTTCGCCTATTCCGCTGAAGAACTTCTTAGCGGATTTTCGGTAGTTCTTGCGAAAGCCCTTAAACCATCTGCGCCAAGACCTTCTTGTGTTTCTGCGCGCGCGGATGACGGAGGAACCAAAATAGTATAACCAATCGCCGATTCCTCTTATAAAATATGAAGCCAATAGGCTAAAGCATATTCTCGGACGTCTGTGCGGCTTTTCAATAGTCGCGCCGCGAAAGACGGACGAGCTTTTTGCGGTTTTTCTGTTCATAAAATAGTTCCCTTGCCTAAAAAGGCGTTTGCCGCATAGGCACAAAGTTACCTTGTATTATATCTTATTTTTATTATTATTTCAACATTCCCGTTACAAGGCAATTTGTGGTTAAAGGAGTTCGCCTTCGATAAGCGCCCGCATATCCTCGGGCGGCGGGCAGGAAAGCGCGACCCTTTCGCCCGAAAACGGACGAGTAAAGGAAAGCGACTCACAGTGCAGCGCGTGGCGAAGAATAAGCCCTTGGCTTCCGCCGTAAAGGTCGTCGCCCGCGAGCGGATGCCCTATAGAAGAGAAATGCACCCTTATCTGGTGGGTTCTTCCCGTAAGCATATGCACACGGACAAGGGTGTGATTACTAAAGCGCCTCTCTACGCGGTATTCGGTCACGGCATAAAGCCCCTCCTCTGCCGCGCGGCGTTTTATTATCGAATTTTCATCAAATGCGATAGAGCTGTCTATTACTCCCTCGTCGCTTTCAAGCACGCCCTCGACCACGGCGAGGTATTCCTTATCGGCGGAGTCTGCGAGAAACGGCGTGATAAGCCTGTTCTTCCCCGCGAGCACAAGCCCTGAGGTATTCCTATCAAGTCTGTTCGTCGGATGAAAGGCGCCCTTTTCGCCCCGCTCAAGCAGCAGCCGCGCATAGACGTTCGCAAGCGTTCCGTCTGGATAGTTAAGGGTCGGGTGGGTCGCCATACCCGCGGGCTTATTAAAAACAATAATATCCTCGCTCTCCCACACTATGGGAACCGCCTCGTCAAAAGGCGTAAGGTCGTTATCCTCCTCGCCCGAGCTTATCTCGACTCTGTCGCCTGCTGAAAGGATATCGCTCGTCTTTGCCCTTTCGCCGTTGACGGATATACCGCCTTCCTCATATTTCACGCTTTTTATTAGCGAGGAGGAAATCCCCGCAGACGAGCGTAAAAATAAAAAAAGCTTTTTGTTATTATATTCTTCCGATACGGTAAAGGTATACTTCATATTAAAAATGAAGGCGGACCGTGAAGTCCGCCTTTGTTATTCCTTTAGATTTTTTCGGTCCAGCCGAAGTCGTCTTTAATTTTGCCCCACTGGATTCCCGTAAGGGTATCGTAAAGCTTCTGGGAGATTCCGCCGATTTTGCCGTTATTAAGGGTCATAACCTTGCCGTTTACCTTAAGCTCGCCGATAGGCGAAATAACCGCCGCCGTACCCGTACCGAACGCCTCCTCAAAGGTTCCGTTGTCGTAGGCGTTTTCGAGGTCCTCAACGGAGATACGCTTCTCGCTTACCTTTACGCCCCAGCTCTTAAGAAGCTCAATTGTGCTCTTGCGGGTAATTCCGGGAAGAATGCTGCCCGCTTCAAGGGTTGGCGTTACGACCTCGCCGTTAATCTTGAAGAAAACGTTCATTGCGCCGACTTCCTCTATGTACTTTCTCTCCACGCCATCAAGCCAAAGCACCTGCGAATACTTTTCCTTCTTCGCTTCCTCCTGCGCGATTAGCGAACAAGCGTAGTTGCCGCCCGTCTTCGCCATACCAGTGCCGCCTCTTACCGCACGGACATACTTCGTCTCGATATAAATCTTAACGGGGTTCAGTCCTTCCTTGTAATAAGCGCCTACGGGCGAAAGGATAATGATAAACTTGTAGTTGTTTGCTACGCGCACGCCGAGATGTGGGTCGGTAGCGATAATAAAGGGACGAATATAAAGGGAGCAGCCGTCGTTATAGGGCACCCAGCGCTCCTCAAGCTTTACAAGCTCCTTGAGCGCGGCAAGAGCGTAAGCCTCGTCGATAAGCGGAATGCAAAGACGCTCGTTGCTCTGATTAAGGCGCTTAAAGTTCTCCTCAGGGCGGAAAAGCTGAATTCCGTTCGGCGTGCGGTACGCCTTCATTCCCTCGAAAACCTCCTGACCGTAATGGAGCACCATTGCGGCGGGGTCGAGCTCGATAGGACCGTAAGGAACTATACGTCCGTCGTGCCAGCCCTTACCCTCGGTGTAATCGAGGATAAACATATGGTCGGTAAAGAGCGTGCCGAAGGTAAGCTTGCCCTCGTCCTCGGGCAGCGGCTTCAGCGCGGTCGCTTTCGTAATTTTTAAATCCATCTTGTTCACTCTTTTCATATTATATTAATCATATTAGTATTATAATACTCGATTTTTTCATGTCAAGGCGCAAATCCGCTTTATCGAGTTAAAAATTCACCGTATAAAAGCGATAAAGTAAAGATTTTTATGACTTTAGGCGCTTTTTCGCTCGTTTAACAGCGCTATTTTTGTAAAAAGCCCTTAAAAAGGTTTCATTTAAGCGCGAAAAGCAATATAATAAGAAAAAAGCTTTCAGGCGGTATATTCTTTATGTGTTCAGACGTTACCAACCTTTTAAAGAAAATAAAGCGGCTTCATTTCGTCGGTATCGGCGGCTCGGGTATGTTCCCGCTCGTAGAAATTCTTTTGAAAGAGGGCTACGAGGTTACGGGCAGCGACGTTAACGAAAGCAGCATTGTAGAGCTTGAGCGAGGACTTGGTATAGACGTAAAAATAGGTCACGACGCGAAGAACGTCGGCGACGCCGAGGCGCTTGTGGTCACTGCGGCGCTTCTTGAGGGCAACCCCGAAACGGCTTATGCAAAGGAACACAAAATTCCCATAATTGAACGCGCCGAGCTCTTGGGCTGGACGACGGAGCATTACAGCAACGCCGTCTGCGTCTGCGGCACCCACGGAAAAACCACCACCACCTCTATGGTAACCTCGGTGCTTTTAAAGGCGGGGTGCGACCCAAGCGCCGTAATAGGCGGCAAGCTTCCGCTTATAGGCGGCTACGGTCGGCACGGAAAGAGCGATATTCTCGTCTGCGAATCCTGTGAATTTAAGGACACCTTCCTTCATCTAACCCCCGACTACACCGTTATACTAAACGTTGACGCAGACCATCTCGACTACTTCGGCTCGCTTGAGGGGGTAATAGCCTCATTTAAAAAGTTCGCCTCTATGACGACGAAGAAGATAATAGCGAACGGCGACGACGCCAATACCCTAAAGGCGCTCGATGGCATAGATAAAGAGATTGTTCTGTTCGGCGAAAATGAAAGCTGTGACTATGTTATAAGCGATATTGAAAACTACTCGCGCGCATTCTATTCGTTTACCCTTTCAAAAAGGCTTGCGAACGGAGGTTCCGAAAAACTCGGTTCCTTTAGGCTTTCCGTACCGGGGCTTCATAACGTCCACAACGCGGCGGCGGCGATAACGGCGTGCCTCGTTATGGCAGAGGATAACCCGAAATACAGCGTCCCCTTTATGGACATACAGACTGGGTTGGACAGCTTTACGGGCGCGGGAAGAAGATTTGAAGTATTAGGCGAGTTTGACGGCGTTACTATTGCCGACGACTACGCCCACCACCCAGCCGAGCTTGCAGTAACTCTCGACGCGGCGGCAAAAATGGGGTATAATCGTGTTATAGCGGTTTTTCAGCCGTTCACCTATTCGCGCACCAAGCTTCTTCTCAACGATTTCGCCAATGTTCTGAAAAAAGCGGACGTTGTCGTAATGACCGAGATTATGGGCTCGCGCGAAATTAACACCTTCGACATATCGACGGCGGACCTCGCCGCGAAGATAGACGGTTCGGTCTGGTTCAACTCCTTTGAAGAGGTCGTCGATTATTGTATGAGCATTAGGAAGAGTGGAGACCTCTTTATAACCTTAGGGTGCGGAGATATCTACAAGGCAGCGAAAGTGATGGTGGAAAGATGCAAAGAGTCAGCGACATAGCAAAATACTTTTCGGGTGGTGGCAGACCCGTAAACCTGTCCGCTTTAACAGACGGACACGTCAACGACACCTTCCTTGTCGAGCTTAATACGGGCGAAAGCTTTATTCTTCAAAAAATCAGCCGAAGAGCGTTTGATAGCCCCGAGGCGCTTATGTTTAACGCCGTTACGACGCTCGCGCATATAGCAAGCAACACCTCGGCTGAACAGCCTTTCAAGTTTTTAACTACTGCGGACGGGAAATATCTGCTGCGCGATTCGGACGGCGGATACTGGCGCGCAAGCAACTATATTGGTAACGCCCATACAGGCAAAGGCTCCGCTACCGCTGAAACAGCGGCTGAGCTCGGACGGGTTCTCGGCGATTTCCACGCGAACCTTGCCTACCTTCCCGCAAACAAGCTCTACTTCACCATTCCGAATTTTCACAACACCCCTAAGCGGTACGAAGCGTTTACTTTAGCAAAAACCGTTGCCGATACAGAAACGCTTGAAAAGATAAAGGGCGAGGTAAAGTTTATAGAAAGCCGCCAAAGTAGCTTTTCAATGCTTCTTGATATGCAGCTGCCCGCGCGCGTAACCCATAACGACGTGAAGCTGGATAACGTTATGTTCTCGAACGAGACAGGCAAGGCAATATGCCTTATTGATTACGACACCGTAATGCCCGGCGTTTACGCCTTTGATTTCGGAGACGCTGTTCGCTCAAGCTGCTTCTGCGACGAAAGCGAGAAGGACCTTACAAAGGTAACGCTTGATTTTGACAGATACACGGCTTTTGTAAAGGGCTATGTTGCCCGCGTGCGCCGAATACTCAAGCCCGAGGAGCTTAAGAGCCTTGTTATGGGCGTTCGTATGATTTCGCTTGAGCTCGGTATGCGCTTCCTCACCGATTACCTTGAGGGCAACGTATACTTCAAGACCGATTATCCCGAGCAGAATCTCGTACGCGCAAGGGTTCAGCTGCTCATCTGCGCACAGGTGGAGAAGAACTACAACCGCATGTGCGAAATACTTGTGGACGAATTTAAAAAGTAAGCTTTTCGCCCATCCAAATGGCTTAATTAGCGCAAGCACTTATTTCAACATATAATGAACCGCCGTGCGAAGCTTCTGCTTCACACGGCGGTTTTTTCTTCGCTTTAAGTAGCCCCTTACATTATTCCCCCGAGACCGAAGCTAACCGAAAGCGCCTCGTCTATTCTTCCCATAGCGTGTCTATCTACCTCGCCCGCCTTCTCCTTGAGCCTTCTCTTGTCAAGGGTTCGTATCTGCTCAAGCAGCACCACGCTGTCGCGGGTTAGTCCACATTCGCCCGCTGGCAGCTTAATATGAGTAGGCAGCGTGGTCTTATCGTTCTTGCTTGTTATCGCGGCGGCTATTACCGTTGGGCTGTAGCGGTTGCCTACGTCGTTTTGCACAATAAGCACCGGCCGCACGCCGCCTTGCTCTGAGCCCACGACGGGACTTAAATCGGCGTAAAAAACCTCGCCTCGTTTTACTTCCATATCTGTCACTCCATAAATTGATTTCAACCTTATTGTTGACATTTTTATGAAGCTTAAACATAGTATTTTATCTTTATGAAACCTTCTCAAAGCCCGATATTTTCAATGTGGAACTAATGGCGGGAAGATATATCTCTCTCGGCACCCCCGATACGGCGGTTATCTTAACTCCGCTTTCGTAGGAAAAAACGGTTCCTCTATCGCCCGTTTTCGTTTCTGCCTCAAATTTCGCTACGTCCTCTACCGTGCGCATAAGTGTGCGAACTAAGCTTCTTTCGTGAAGCGTGGCAGTCTCGCGAACGCTGCTTATTCCCGCATACTCGCACACCGCCGTCTCGGCGTTAACCGTTATTTTCTGCCCCGCTATTGAATCGGGCGCAAGGTACAAAAGCTCACAGCTTTCCGCGCCGAGCTGCTTATAGCTAATCTCGCCCGTAAAGCCCTCGCCCTCAATGCTCGCGGTAAACAAAAACGGCGAAGAAAAGGTCTCGTTTAAGCTTTCCTTCACCGTCCCATTATTGCAGCTGCAAATCGTAATAACTATAACTATTATTACAGAAAGTATATTAATCTGTCTCACAACTCTGCTCCAGAATTAGATTAAGAGCTCGCCTATCGCTTTCGGGATAAACTCCGCGACCACCGATGCGGTCATTGAGTGCTTTGGGATAAGCTCGGCGCAAAGGTCCGCGGCACGAGAATGTACATAGACGCCCAAAAACGCCGCGTCGCGCGCGCTATAGCCCATGGAAGCAAAGGAGCCTATCATTCCGCTTAGAAGGTCACCGCTTCCCCCTTTCGCAAGTCCCGAATTGCCGAGGTTGTTCACGAAAACCTCGCCGCTCGGTGTTGCTACAACGGTTTTGTCGCTTTTCAGCGCGACGGTGAAGCCGGTTTCCTCGGCGCAGCTTTTTGCAGCGCCCGCTCTGTCGGCGAGTATAGCATCTGCGGTTTTTCCCGTAAGGCGTGAAAACTCACCGATATGCGGCGTGATTATCACCCGCTTGCCCTCAAGCTCTTTAAGTAAGTCTATGTTTTCAGACAGCATATTTATTCCGTCCGCGTCAATTACAAGCGTACCGCTTACGGCGTTAATAACACGGCTAACGGTTTTTTGTACAGTAATATCGTCGGTCAGCCCGCAGCCGATAACGGCGGAGGTGGATTTTCTTGCGTAATCGAGCGCGGCGGAAAGGTCGGAAGTCGCGTCAAATAGTATTGCCTCAGGTACCTGCGCCGCTACAGCCGCGAGCGCCTTTTCGGTAGAGAGCACCGCCGTAAGTCCCGCGCCGCACATTAGAGCGCCCTTTGCGCAAAGCACGGCCGCTCCGCGGTAGCGGTCGCTTCCGACAAGACAGAGAAGCCGCCCAAAGCTGCCCTTGTGAGATTCCTCTTCTCGTTCCCGCAAAAGCCCCTTAACCGCTGAATAATCGAGAGCTCCTTCGGTCATATGCGTTCCTCCAGCACCACGTTCGCCACTACATACTCTTTAGAATTTGTCAGCGCGACGTGAGCGGTCAGACTTTTTGATTCAATTATCTTACTTATATTTCCCGTAAAAACGAAGTAGGGTTTACCGAGCTCGTCGCGAAGCACCGATATTTCGTCAAGCGAAAAGCCGCGCACGCCCGTGCCGAGCGCCTTGGAAAGCGCCTCCTTCGCGGCAAAGCAGCCCGCAAGCTTTACGGGCTTATCCGAAAAAAGCGTCCTTTCCGCAGCGGAAAAGGAGAACGCCATAAACCTCTCGCTCTCCATACTCTTTTCCATACGCGATATCTCAAGAAGGTCGTTGCCTATTCCGTAAATCATAGCCGTTACCTCTAATTCGTTATGTAGTAAGTATACCACAGCTTTAGGCGCACCATTCAACTCATTCACTTGAAATACCGTAAATCGTCAAATTGACTGCAGGAAAGTTATATGATACTATCAAATCACTTTAATTAAATTATTGAGGCTGAGACATATGAATAATTGTGATATTCTCGTCAGTATAATTGTTCCCACCTATCAACCTTCAACGCATCTTTTCACAAGATGTATAGACTCCCTAAGAAATCAGACCTATCTAAACACTGAAATTATTATAGTTAACGACGGCACCCCGAACGATGACCCGTCTAACAAGATAATCGACCACTACTCTGCTTTCGAGCGAATAAGGGTAATTAAAACTTCTAATGAGGGGGTAAGTTGTGCAAGAAACAAGGGCTTGGAGGCTGCATCAGGCTCATACGTAATTTTTATTGACCATGACGATTACGTAAACGAAAACTACATAGAAACTTTAGTCGGTTGCATTGATGATTCTACCGATATGGTTGTTGGCGGCTTTACCGAGGTGGACGCAAACGATAACGTAATACGTATTATCTCACCGTCGATTTGCAAAAAGCTGAAATCCTACAGCTACTCCTTTGGTTATGTTTGGATTCGCCTCGTTAGACGGAGTTTTCTTCTTGATAACCATATTCACTTTCCAGAAGGCAAATTTCTTGAGGATTCTTTTTGGAACATATGGTGCAACGCTCTCGCGCGGCGAATAGTTTATTGCAATAACAGCGGCTACTTTTATGTTAGAAACGCTCTGTCTCAAACTGCGCTTGACAAATTCGCCTCATTAAGTCTCGAACGCCTTCCCTTGGAGGAGATGAAGAATCTATTGCACACCTTGTCCTCTTCTGACAGTGACTCAGGCGTTATGACAACATGGGCTGTCACTGAGATGTTTTCGGTTATGTGTTCAAGCTACTGCAGAAAGAATACAAAAGATAATAAAAAGATTTTAGCAACGAGAACCGCTGAGATAGTCCGTACATACTGTCCAAAATGCTTAAAAAGCACTTGTATTGGACAGCGAAGAGTGTCTCAGGGCATTATAGCACAAGTAGCACAAATAGTATATTGCTTGTGCGTAAAGCTTCACTTGGAGATTTTTTATACCCTCACATTTTCAAGTCTTTACAAATTTATCAGCAGAGTTTAAAGTTACTCTTCCTATTAAAAGCGACGACACTTAAAGTATCGTCGCTTTTCGTTTTTTTGCCTTACTCTCCGTAAGCGACGTTTGACGAAGCCTTTCTAAACGATTTGAACAAGACTGAAAACAGTATACAAAACAATACATAGTATAGGTAAAAAGCGTGCAGAAGCAAGGCTGCGTCCTTATGCCTTAGTGAATATCTCACACTGTCAAAAATAGGCCCTACTACCGTTACGGCATAAAGAACAAACAAAAGCTTCTTTCTTTTTAATATCTCGCTGTTACCCTCTCTCGAGGAAAAACCGCTTTCGCTTTTATTAAATAGGTTGTTGTTTACCCGAAAGCGCAGCTTCGCAAGATAGGTTTTAAGCGTTGCGGAGGTGTTATGACGAACATCGTCATCCTTAATACAAAGACAACATCCTGTGGCATCAACCGTTCTGTCAAAGCAAGCAGTAACGAAGGACAGTTCCTTCACTTCATTTATAAAGGTGGTTTTTATATAATCTAAATCAAATGTCGTCGTGCCGCCGTCGCCTATCGGGTGAAGCACGCTATCACTAAAGCATAGCAGATGCGCTCCGTTTTGTTCCCTTTCGGTACTGCGGCGAAAATCGACAAGCGTACTGCCCTTCCTATTATATACAAACGCTGTAAACGGGTCGCCGTAATAATTAATATATGAGCCACAGATACCTCTACCCTTTACTGGCAGTAAACGGTTAACAATTAAACATTTTGCTTCCGAAAAATATGAAAAAGCTTTGTAGCGGTTTGAAAGCTGGCTCGCAGAAATGAACTCCTCATCGGAATCCATCCTAATTAGATATTTTCCCTTCGCCGCTTCAAACCCTATAAGCTTTGCATATTCAGGCCGTTTCTTTGGATTATAAAGTATTACCGCACCATGCATTTTTGCAATCTCAATCGTTTCATCTGTCGAACCACCGTCAATCACAAGCAGTTCAATATTTTCTATGCCGATATCCTGCATTTCGACTGAGCGCAAGGACGCCTCGATTGTTTTTGCCGAATTGTAGGTCGGCATTACTATCGAAAAAATCGGTCTTTTTTGATTCATTGCCTCACCAACGCATTAAAATATTCTTGTAAAACGAAAATCCCACGCCTCTGTTGTATCTAGCCTTATATATATGCGTCCGCTTTCTGTCTCTTCTATTTCTATATTTTCAAGATTTTTCATTGTGACGCCATCAACAGGAAATGAACTGAATTCCTCAAAGTCATCACCATATTCTACAATTAACCACTTTTCACTGTCATATTTCGCAACAAGCAAATATACCGTATGTGAATAATTTTCTTCTCCAAGGTCTGTAAACAGTGCTGAACCAGTACTCCAATTCTTTTTTATGTAGTAACGTTCATCTTGATTTTCTGCGACTTCGTTAAGGTCAGAGGTAACGGTAACCATTTTACCTGTCTTGTCGTAGATAAGCCGCTCCACATAGTCATCGTTGTCGTAAAAGCCCGCGAAGCCAAAGGTGTATATCGTTGCTCCGTCAGAAACCTTAGAAAAACAAGGTAGCGTTATCAATTCATCTACACAGAAGTAATTGCGATTAAGAATCTCCTTGTAATAAATGTTAGTCCCCATGGTAGTGTAGCCACAAAATATCAATATAACAAGCACCGCTGTGGCAGTAATACTCTTCTTTTGGGGAAGCAGATTAATAAGCCAAACAAAAGCCAGCATAACGGCAAAGATTAAAAACGGGTAAGCGTGGTAAGACATTCCCGGATTAATCAAATATCCTGTTATAACGTGGTCAATGTATTTTTTTGTAATCGCTATAGGAACACAAAGCATAAGCGCCACAAAAACGCTTGCCGCAGAAAAAGCGAGCGTCCGCTTACCACCTATTGCGGTTATTTGCAACGCCGTTTTGACAATAATAAACGAAACGAATCCTACATATATCCATATGCAGATATTACTGAACGATAAAGTAAGCATCGAGTCGAAAACCTTGCTCCACAACTCGCTGCCGCCCGAAAAGCTCAAATAAAGCGGGAAATTAGAAAAGGTCATACAGCAAAGAGTTCTGATTTGGTCGGAAAAATTTGCGACTCCATCGACTGCATATCCTCCACCAACCGCACTACTGCTAATAAATCCCCCCCCGAATATATAGATAACCGAAAACAGCGCGCCAAACGCTGCTGGAACAGCAAGCGCCTTTATTAACGGTAAAATCTTTAGATTGTTTTTTTCTTTTAATTTATATATCGCAATAAAGAGGTAAACAAAACAAAGCATTATGTAGCACTCATATAATGAACTTACAATAAAATAGAGAGCGCCACTCAGCCAAAGGTATCCCGCTTTATAATTGTCAAAATAACAAAGAAACGAAAGCATAGCAAAGAAAGCAATTGCCATCATTACTTGATAGCTAAACCCAAAGCTAATAAAGCCACTGTAATTTGTATAGTATATCTCGATAAAAAACAGATACATTAAGGAAAACAGAACCGCAATATTGCGATAAAAAAGCTTTTTAAGAAACAAGTAAATGCTGAAAAGAGAAATGAAAACTCCCAGGCAACTAAAGACTCTAAACACCATCAAGTTCTGCCAATGGCTCTGAAGCCAATTCAGTAGAAGTCCTAATGGCAATCCGATTATTCTTCCTCTACTCCAAACTAATCCGTTATCTGCGATATCGCGCATAAGCTCCGAAAAGCTAATGCGACAATACTCAATCATAGTTTCATCATCACCCGTTATCGCACCTAAATTAATGACAATGGATACAAATACTGCCCCAGAAATAAGAATGGCAACTCTTTGAAGCCAAACGAGAAGCTTCTTCTCTTTTCCTATTAAGCTATGCATCTTGTATCTCCTATTCTAAACTCAATTTTTTGAGAAGTTCATTTAGAATAATATCCGATGGCGACCGGTTTATTTTCACGGCATCCCGAGCGTACTTATTGTAATTGTCTGCAAAGGTCTTAATATCGCTCATTTCTCCGCTGTATAAAACTGCATTTTCGCCGATTCCATCACTTCGCTCTGTGCAACTACGTAGAATTAAGCAGGGCTTTCCCATGTAGCAAAGCTCCTCTTGATTGCTTCCGCCGTCGGTGATGACAAATTGAGAGTTCGCAAGAAGCTTCATAAAATCGAAATACTCTTTTCGCGGCAATAACGTAATATTGCTGTCGTTTTGTAGGTCTTCTAAAAGCCCGAGCTTTTCAAGAACCACTTCTGTAAGCTTATGAAGAATAAAAACGCAATGGCGTTTCTGCGCGACTTCCCTGACGCAATTAACTGCCTTGCTAACAATTTTACTATTGGCGAGATTTTCCTGACGATGCATTACAAAAACAAAATAATCTTTTTTCAACAACGCCTTTATGCTTTCGTCTTCGCAGGGATTTGACTCGGAAAACGCAAGGCTATCTATGACTGTATTAAAACAAGTATCTACTATCTCTGTTCGAACTCGCTTGAGATTTTCGCAGGCATCTTTTCCCGGGGCAAAGGAAATATCTGAAAATTTTGAAGTAAGTACTCTATCTATTTCCTCTGGAAATGGATTGAAATAATTGTGACTTCTGAGTCCCGCCTCAATATGAGCAACCTTCATGTGGAGGCGTTTTCCGAGCCAAGCTCCCATTAAGGTTGAAACCGTGTCTCCGTGAACCACCATAATTGACCCCTTGAAAGAAACATCGGGTAATGCTTTCATAATAGACTTTTTTGCGGAAATCGCAGTTGACAAAAACCACAAAAAGAGCCCCATGGTAGACTTGTGTATATCCGTTTCCTTACTTAGCTCTACCGCAACCTTTCCTCCGTTAGCCGCAGCAAGCACGCGACTTTTTAATATATTATTTTGTCCGCTTGCGATTATACAATAAGGAGTATTTCGCTTTTCCGTCAAAAGTATTAATGGGAAAAGCTTTATCAACTCCGCTTCAGTCCCAATAAAAAAGCATATTCTATTTGTCATAATCTGCAAATTTCTCATCGTTTTGCTGCTTTCGAAATCATCGTGTGACTTTTTAGGAACTTAACCTAAATATTATCATTTTATGTCCTATAATTCAACCCCGTAGCACTCAACGATTTTTCTTGATTATTCTTTCCTTTACTTCTATAATAATTGTATAATATGTGGTAGGTAACAATTATGCAATTTAAAACGGACGAGCTTCAAAAAAACAGCATTATTCTCTTTACCTTTTCTATCGTAACGGGTTTAGTTAATTATGCCTTTCAGATAGCTATTGGCAACCTTCTTACGCAAACCGAATACGGAACGATAAACCCTTTACTGTCACTAATAAATGTTCTCGCAGTCCCCTCCGGCATAATTTTAGTTCTATCTTCAAAATACGCAGCGCATTATACCGCACTTGAAAGGCCCGCTTCAATTTCGTCATTTTTAAAGGGATTTATGCGGGTTTCAGTTATATTTTCCGCCGTAATTCTTACCTTAGGCGTGGCTTTATCCAAGCCGATTGCCAATATACTAAAAATAGAGAACTCGGCATATGTCGCCGCCTGCTTTGCTACTGCCGCTATAGGCTGCATACCCCCTGTACTAAGCGGCGCTCTTCAAGGAAAAAAGCTATTCGTCGCGTACGGCGCAACCGGATTAATTGCCAGCGTCGGGCGCATTGCCTTCAGCGTCGCTTTTATTCTTTTTGGGCTTAAGGTCTTCGGCGTTATGGCTGCCTTGGCGCTTACTTCTATAATTATCTTTGTTTTTTGTTTTCTATCGTTACGAAAGTCTTTTTTTGCCGCAGATGACGGCTCTTTTCGCGCCGAGCGTCCTCGTATATTAAACTATTTGCGCAGCGTGATTATTGTTCAACTTTTAATAGTTGTGCTTTCAAATGGTGATATTCTGCTTATAAACGCATTTGTAGGCGACCCCATTCAAACAGCCACGTATTCCTCTGGCTTGATTTTCGGACGAATACCCATCTACCTTGCGGGCGCTATTGCGTCCGTTATGTTTCCATTGGTTTCGGAAAAAGCCGCACGCGGTGAGTCCTCCTCTTTCTTGCTTACACGCTCACTTTTGTATTCAGGTGCAGCTGGCGTGATTTTTTCAATCGGTCTTGTGCTGTTTGGAAGGTTTATTCTCGAATTCACATTTAAGGACAAATATCTTGCCGCAACAGAATTGTTTCTCCCCATCTGTGTTTATACTTTAATAGTTTCCCTTATAACCGTTGAAGTTCAGTATCTTCAAGCCTTAGGTCGCACAAAAGCGCTTTCCATTATAGTAGTTTTAGGGTTTATCGCAACCTATATTGCCGTAACCCTCTTTCATTCGTCTGTTGCACAAATTCTCTACGCTATGGCTTCTTGCTTTGCCTTAGTATTTGCTGCAATACTGATTGTGATTTTACTTAAAAAGGAATCGTCGGTTTCGCAAGCGAGTAACGACGAAAAATTTGCGAAATGAAGAATGCATTAATTCTCTCTGTTATTTTGCCCGCTTACAACGAGGCTGATCGAATCTATGAAAACTCCCTTGCGGTTTCAAAGGAAATTGGCGCTTTTTGTGAAAGCTACGAAATTATTGTAGTTGATGACGGAAGCGACGACAAAACGCGAGATGAAGCAAGCCGCGCAGCATCAGTGGACACTCATATTAAGTCTACAGGTTATAAAAAAAACCGCGGTAAAGGTAGCGCATTGCGCTTCGGAACATCAAAAGCTACTGGTGCTCGCATAGCGTTTTGTGACGCCGACCTTGACTTAAACCCGCGGCAACTTGAACGTTTTATGAAAATCATGGACGAGACGGGTGCCGCCGCCGTTATCGGAAGCAAGCTTCATAAGGATTCAAAGGTTGACTACCCATTTATTAGACGAATATACAGCTTCGGATATTATCTGTTTTTACTTATTCTTTTCCAGCTTAATGCAAAAGACACCCAAACGGGACTCAAGCTTTTCTCATCAGAATACATAAAACCTACAATGGAAAGAATCCTCGTCAAAAGATTTGCCTGTGACATAGAAATTCTTTCTATTATAAAAAAACGCGGCGGAAAAATAGTTTCGGCTCCTGTCGAGGTAAACTTTCAGCGCGGCACATTTGGAAGAATTGATATTCGTGACGCTTTTTCAATTTTTATTGATACTCTCGCGGTTTATTACAGACTTAATATTCTTCATTACTACGACGAATAAGCGGGTGATGAGAAGGCAACGCAGTAGTACGAGCAAAACTAAATACTACGTTGTTTTTCTTTGGTCTTATGCTCATATATTCTAAAAATAAAATAGCACTTGAAAAAGACGGAAATAAGTGTTAATATTGTTGTACTTTATAAACGCGATGAACGGGAAAAGTACCTTGTTTCGCCCCCACGAAGAGACGTTCGCCATCGGCTGAAAGCGAACGAACGGGTAAGCGAGAAAAGTGAAGTTCGCCCGCGAGCGGTTTGCTTGAAATCTTAGTAGGGCGAAACGGAGGTCACCGTTACAGGACAAAAGAGTGTTAGCTCTTGGGCTAAAATATGGGTGGTACCGCGGAGTGTAGGCTTCGTCCCTGTTTTTCTGGGACTGGGCTTATTTTTTTATATTTTTTATGAGGTGACAGACAATGAAAGAACTTCTGAGCTCAATTAAAACCGCCGCAGAAAAGGCGCTTTCGGAGGCGAAGGACCTTGCGGCGCTCGAGGAGCTGCGCGTGCGCTTCCTCGGAAAAAAGGGCGAGCTGACCGCTATTTTAAAGCAGATGGGCGCGCTTTCCGCTGAGGAACGTCCCGCTATGGGGCAGCTTGCGAACGAGGTACGCGGCTTTATTGAAGAAAAGCTCGCCGCTCGCGCGAAGGAGCTTGGCGACCTCGCGCTCGAAGCAAAGCTTAAGGCGGAAAGGATAGACGTTACGCTTCCCGGGACAGCTCCCGCGCTTGGCAGACGTCACCCGCTTAACCTCGTACTCGACGAAATAAAGGAGATTTTTCTCGGTATGGGCTTCGACCTTGCCGAGGGACCCGAGGTTGAGCTGGACGAATACAACTTTGAACTGTTGAATATTCCAAAGGGGCATCCGGCGCGAGACACGCAGGACACCTTTTACATTAACGATAACGTGGTGCTTCGCACCCAAACCTCGCCCGTGCAGGTAAGGGTTATGCTTGAACAAAAGCCGCCTATAAGAATTATAGCGCCCGGCACCGTCTACCGCTCCGACGCGGTGGACGCGACCCACTCGCCCATCTTCCACCAAATAGAGGGGCTTGTCGTAGATAAGGGCATTACAATGAGCGACCTTAAGGGAACGCTCGATATCTTCGCGAAGAAGCTTTACGGCGGAGATATTACGACCCGCTTCCGTCCGCACCACTTCCCCTTCACCGAGCCTTCCGCCGAGATGGACGCGACCTGCTTTGTCTGTAAGGGCGAGGGCTGCCCGCTTTGCAAGGGCGAGGGATATATTGAATTGCTCGGTTGCGGAATGGTTCACCCGAAGGTGCTCGAAAACTGCGGAATTGACCCGAACGTCTATTCGGGCTACGCCTTTGGAATGGGTCTTGACCGTATCGTAATGATGCGCTACGGTATGAACGACCTGCGGCTTTTATCCGAGAACGATATGCGTTTTCTCGGTCAGTTCTAAGGGAGGAAATAACTATGAATTTACCTATAAGATGGCTTCTTGACTACACAAAGATACCTTTCGACGCGAGAGAATATTCTCACCGTCTCACGATGACGGGCAGCAAGGTAGAGGGCTACTCAAGCGAAAGCGACAATATCGAAAAGGTTGTGACCGCTAAGGTCACCGCTATGGAGCGTCACCCCGATTCCGACCACCTATGGGTCTGCAAGGTGGACGCGGGACAAGACGCGCCGCTACAGATAGTCACGGGCGCGCAGAATGTACACGAGGGCGATATCGTTCCCGTGGCGCTCGATGGCTCGCGGCTTCCGAACGGCACTGTTATAAAGAAGGGCAAGCTTCGCGGCGAGGTTAGCGAGGGCATGATGTGTTCGCTCGGCGAGCTGGGGCTCACCGTTCACGATTTCCCCGACTGCATTGAGGACGGAATAGCTATACTTCCCGCTGACACCAAAATAGGCGAGGATATCTCTAAGACGCTCGGTCTTGACGACACGGTAGTAGAGTTCGAAATAACCTCAAACCGCCCAGATTGTATGTGCGTAATAGGTCTTGCGCGCGAAACGGCGGCAACCTACGGCACCGAGCTTCAAGTGCCCACCCCCATAGTACAGAAGACCCACGGCGACATAAGCGCCATGCTTTCGGTCACAAACGAAACGCCGAAAAACTGTCTTCGTTATACTGGCGCGATAGTTGAAAACGTTAGGGTAAAGCCGTCGCCGCAGTGGCTGCGCGAGCGTCTTCGCCTTTGCGGAGTACGCCCCATAAACAATATCGTAGATATAACCAACTACGTTATGCTCGAGTATAACCAGCCTATGCACGCCTTCGATTACCGCAACGTAAATGATAAAAAGATAATTGTACGTCAGGCTAAGGCGGGCGAAACGATAGTTACCCTTGACGGCATTGAGCGTAAGCTCGACGAGGATATGATGGTAATTGCAGACTGCGAAAAGCCAATGGCTGTCGCGGGCGTTATGGGCGGCGAGTTCAGCGGTATAGCGGACGACACAAGCACGATAGTCTTTGAGTCCGCCTGCTTCAATGGCATTAACGTGAGAAAAACAGCAAAGGGCATTGGGCTTAGAACCGAGTCCTCCGCGCGTTTTGAAAAGGGTCTTGACCCGAACAATACCGTGCCCGCAATTACCCGTGCGCTTCAGCTCGTCGAGCTGCTCGACGCGGGAGATATAGTAGACGGACTTATCGACGCGAAGGGCGACATTAAACCTATGCCCGTAATTCCGCTTGAGCCCGAGCGTATAAACCGTTTTCTCGGCACCGACATCCCCACAGACGAGATGGTAAGAATTTTAAAGAAGATTGAATTCACGGTGGACGATAACCTCAACGTAACGCCGCCAACCTTCCGCGCGGACATAGAGGGCTTTGCGGACGTCGCCGAGGAGGTAGCTCGCTTCCACGGCTACGACGTTATTCCGAACACAATTATGGCGGGCGTTGCCGCCGCACGGCTTACCGAGCGCCAGCGCTATGAGCGTGAGCTTGTTAACGTCTGCGTCAACAGCGGACTTTACGAAATTAACACCTTTTCCTTCATGAGCATGAAGGAGCTTGACAATATTCTTCTTCCTAAGGACAGTCCTCTTCGCCGCTGTGTAACTATAAGCAACCCCTTCGGCGAGGATACGAGCTATATGCGCTCAACTGTGCTTCCGTCAATGCTTACGGTGCTTGCGCGCAACTACAATTCCCGTGTGCCGTCTGCGGCTCTCTTTGAGATTGCCACCGAATTCATTGCCCACGCCGACGTGAACGAGCTGCCCGACGAGAATAAAAAGCTAATTATCGGCAGCTACGCGAAGCTTGATTTCTACGGAATTAAGGGAATTGTCGAGGCGATAGCCGAGCGCTTCAATATAAAGGAGCTCTCCTTCAAGGCGGTAAGCGACAACCCCACCTACCATTCGGGTCGCACAGCCGAGGTATATGCGGGCGACACAAGGCTCGGCATTATCGGCGAGCTTGCGCCGAAGGTTTCGGCTAACTATGGAATTAAGGAGCGAGTATATATCGCCGAGCTCGGCGTGAACGAGTTATACTCCACGGCGGGTGGCACAAAGCGCTATAAGCAGCTTCCGAAATTCCCCGCTACTACGCGCGATATAGCGCTCGTCTGCGACGACGCGACAGAAAGCGCCTATATTGAAGCAAAAATACGCAAGGCTTGCGGAGAGGTGCTTGAAAAGCTTTCCGTATTTGACGTATACAAGGGCGACAAGATTGAAGCTGGCAAAAAGAGCATAGCCTACAGCCTTATACTTCGCGGAAAGGACAGAACCCTTACCGACGAGGAGGCGGATGCCGCAATAAAACGCTCGCTTAAAGCTCTTTCCGAGGACGGAATAACCCTTCGTTCATAAAGCGACTTGTAAAAAAGCTTCTTTTGGTGTATTCTAAATAGTGACACTACGAAAGGAGAGAGATTATGTACGAGCCAACGGTAACCTTTAACGTTCCGAATGAGCGCGATATTGAGATTAAGAAGGTTCTTACAACTGTATATAACGCGCTAAAGGAAAAGGGCTATAACCCCGTCAACCAGATTGTGGGTTATATTCTCTCCGAGGACCCCACCTACATCACCACGCACAATAACGCGCGTTCCTTAATGCGTCAGTTCGACAGGGACGACCTTCTTCAGGCGATGGTCCGCTCGTTTATCACCGATTAATTCCCGAAAGGACAAAGATATGGCAACAGAACAGCTTACCTATAAAGGGCGTCCGCTCGTTCGCTGTAACGACGAGATTTATTACGGCAACCCCGGCGACTCCCATGTGGTTTTTATCCAGATACTCGCAAGTGAGGAGAAGGACGGACAGCAGGTACCAACAAAGGTTCACGTCTCGCTTCTCTCGAACGACCCGTCTCTCGGCGTTAACGCCCGCATAATCAAGCAAAGCGACAAGCCCGGGCTCTACAGCGCGCTTGATATCGGCTACATCTGGCTTGAAAGGGCGCTCTCAGAAAAGTAAACTACAAACTCAGTAAATTATTATTAAAGAGAACCGCCTTAGGTGGTTCTCTTTTTATTTATTCGTCTTCGTGTGAAACAACGTTTGTGCTTTTTCTTTTATAAATTAAATAACAACTGTGTTGTGTATTAAATGTTGTAATAGTAATCTTTTTCCGCTTGAATAAATCCTTGCAAATCTATAGTCATCGTCGTTAAAGAAGAGAAAGCACGGGAAAGAAAAAGCGCTGCAAAATTTTTCGTGCAATATAAAAGGACCGTGGTTTACACGGTCCTTCTCATTATAATTGTTAATCCTGCTCAAGCGGCAGCTCTTCGAGTGCTTCCTCCGTCTTTTCCGCAAAGATATCGCGCGCCTTTACAAGAATTATTGCCGCGACGATATATATCGGCACACCGCCTATAAGCGAAAGCGGAAGCGGTCCTAAAACGGTAATGTTATCTGCCGTAGTAAGTAGTACGCCTGCCGCAGCTACGGCGTTAAGTATACCGTGACCGAGCGCCGCTGGCCACACGCTTTTTGCTTTAAAGGAAAGGTAACATAGTATAACGCCGAACCCCATGCAAGAGACCGTCATTGTTATAATTCCGAGCCACGGATAACCGACATACTCGGTGCCGTAGTTATGACCGAGCGCTATTACGGGCGCGTGCCACAAGCCCCATATAGCGCCGCTGACAAGCAACGCGAAAACGGGCGAACCGCATTTCAAAAGCTTCGGGAAAAGATACCCGCGCCAACCCAGCTCCTCGCCAAAGGCGGGAAGAATATTAAACAAGCCTACAAAAAGCGCCATACCGACTTGATAAAAGAGGAAGCCCGATACGGGTATGCTTGCCATCTGCGAGGCGGCGTCAGGCGACGCCTTACCAAGCTCGGAGAGGTAGTAGCTCATGTTCGCGTCGTAAAACTTAGGGAAAATAATAAAGTATACTACCGCGCCCAACACCGTGAGCACAACGGGGAAAAGCCATGCCGTCAAGTAGTTCAAAGCATTGCCCTTAAAATTAGGGCGAAGCCGCATATCCTTAAACTTTTCTTTAGTGACAAGGCGGGTAATTATCGAACAAATCGCGGGGATAAACATCATACCCGACAGCGCTACAGTATATACGTTTGCGTCCTTATACAGCCCAGAAAAGTACAGCCACGCGACATACGCATAGGTCACGGCTATAACAATTACCGTGTAGATTATCGCGCCTTTTTTAGCAAGCTTTTTGTTGTCGTCCATTACTTCCTCCTCGTGACAAAACAAATTCTTATAAATCTAATAAAACAGTTAATGTACATCTATAACATTTTTAACTCTACAAAAAAACACCGCAAAAGCAAGTTTAAGAATAGTAATTCTCAAGATATAGCTTTCTTGAGATAATATCATATTCAATCGCATAGTATTCGTCAACTTCTTTATTGCTATAGTCTAAAGATTTAACTGTTCCATCACTCATTATCATCAGATTCCCACTTACCCCACTTACTTCTCCACTCTTGCTGTCTTCATGAAGCAAATCAAAATACGACGGTCTTTCGGAGTTGTAAGCTTTAAGCGAATACGGTAGTAATTGATTGAGTGCTAATGTGCCAAAACTGCCATTATTAACTGTTTGAAAATTTGACCAGACAAGATAACGTGTAGTATGCGTATCTATATACTGTTGCTCTTCTGACTTTCCGTCAAAAAATCCCGAAACCTCATTAAATGTGTCCGAAATTGATGTTTGGTGGTCACCATAAAAAACCAAGATAATATCGCGCTCACTATTTTTGCAGTAGTCAACCAGTTCTCCGATAGAATTATCAGTAAGTGACATTAGAGTACAAATAGATGAATAAGTCTGATAATTGTTCCCTACTATTTTATCCGATACCGCCTCAACCATCTCAACATTTTGAGCGTCTAAGGCATAATAAAGCGCCTCATCGTAAGGAATGTGATTCTGCATGGTAACTAAATTAATAAATACCGGAGACTTACTCTTTCCTATACTGTCTTCATAAACTCTAATGCTTTAATTCCGCTGCCGATATTGTAGATATCCTTGGGTTCAGTTAAACATCCCCAATAAATTTTCTTGTAGTAATTAGCAAATCCCGCTACAGAAAAAATAACAGCAACAACTGCAGAGGATATCCATATCCTTCTTGTCGCAGTCCAAACAAACAACATTATAAGCGTGAATACCACCCAAGCGTAGACAAAAAAACGAGTTCTTGAGAGAACGTAACCTATGGTATCAGATAAATCTCCTCTTGGATAACCGTACTCCATTAGAAAGAAGCAGATATACGGATAAACTAATGCAGTAATTAATGATATCCAAAATGACGCTGCCTTTCTTTCTGACTTCATATGTTTAAAGTTCTCCTATTTGTTTAAACGCACACAATCTGCTTTTTTATTGTTTAGTTTTTGTATTTATGCTTAATGCTTTAGGACTTCTTTGTGAAAGTTCAAAAGATATTGCTAAGACTCATTAGTCGACATACCTTTGCTTTATAATCTCTTCTGCCGTTTTTGTTGTCGTCCATTTTTTACTCCCTTTTAATTATTCTTTTTCTTCACTTTCATCAAGGAGTACCAGTTGCTGCTACAGCCTCCGTCTTTGTCGCCCCGCAAGCACAGCGGTAGGTTCTAACACCCTCCGTTGTTTCTGTTGGTACAGTAGTAATTGAGCCCGAATCCCAGCTGTGCTCTTCGGTTATATCATTTACTGCCGTGCAGCCGCTTCTTCCGCAAGTCTGGTGTGCTGTATGATTCGTTTCGTTATAAGTATAGGATGTAGTGGTAAACTGATGACCCAAAGCCGCAATTTCTTCAATCTTTTCATATGTACAAGCAACACCATTAAATACTCTCTTGCACGTAACTTTTTGTTCACCCGCAGCAGTGCAGGTCGCGGCTAATATAACAGTCGTTACCTCATCATGCCCAAGCGCGGATATTGCTTCGGTTGTTGTTTGTCCGCACTCGCTGCATACTAAGTACTTTGTGCCTTTCGCTTCGCAGGTCGGCTCGACATTTGTCTTAGTTGCATCCTGTACAAATTTGTGCTCACCCGTTGCCTTTATCTCGAACTTTATCCACGTCTTGCAAAGGGTGCACCATTTGTATTCGTACCCCGGAGCTCCGCAGGTCGCCTTCTTTTCTTCGGGCTTCGCCGTGGTAGCTACCGTGTTATCGAAGGTGTGTTCCAGCATAGGAAGCTCGGTCGTTTTTATGTATCCGCATTCCGAGCAGACCTCAACCTTTACTCCCTTCGCCATGCAGGTCGCGTCCTTCGATTTATCCTTATCGGTTACAAGCTTATGCTCACCCGTGCAGTAAGCGGGTGCGACCGTGGCGTAGAACTTGTACTCTGTCGCGGTCTCCTCGCCGCTTATCGCGACTTGAAGCTTTTTGTAGCCGTTTTCAAACTTTATGTTCTTGAGAACGTAAGAGTAGAACCAGTTCGCGGCGTTTGCCTCCTCGCCCGGCTTTGTTTCAAGCGGTAGCGAATAGGTTACCGTCTGCGAAGTTCCTGAAACCGCGGACACTATAGAGTGTCCCGCACCTGTAAAGGTGGAGCGCGCGTAGTTAAGCACCGTTTCTACGTCAAAGGTTTCCTTCTCGGTTACAATTACGGGGGCGCTCTTGCGTTTCGGAATATCGCCGAGCGGCGTGGGTCTCGCGTCTTCCACATTGTGAACGTGGGTCTTTACATAGCTAAGTAACGCTTCAAGCCCCGCCTTCGAGTAGTGTATGCCGTCCTCCGAAACGTATTCGGACTTCATATAGCCGTTGCTCGCCGAAACTGCCTCGGTGATATTTAGGTAGGTAAGCCCGCGCTCTTTTGCTAAATCGAGTAGCGCCATATTAAACTTGTTGACCTTATCTATCGTAAGGTTCTTGTTCGAACGCGCCTCGCCGAAGGGCGGAATTGCGCAGATGATAACGTCACTGTATGCATACTTTGACTTTATCGCGTCCAACGCCGCCTTGTAGTCTTTAATAAAGGTTTCTACGTCGTTATCGTTTATGTTGTTGGTGCCAAAGCAGAAAACTATCCTGCGCGGCTTCATAAGTCCCACAGCCTCAGGTATAGAAACGGGAGCGTTCATACCCTCGAAGTAAACCTGCTTCCACTCAACTACGTCTTCTATCCCCATAGACTCTATGCCGATTACGTTATCGAGCGTAAGAATGTTGTAGAGCGGGAAACGCGCGTAGTTGCTGTCGCCGATAAAGAGCGTTTCCTTTATGTAGGCGTCTCCGCCGTTCTTCGATTCTTCAAGAAGAACACCCGCGTACTCGTCCTTATCAATTTCAATGACCTGAACGTAATCCTCAGGCTTGGTTATATTCTCCGAACCACCCGACTTCGCAAGCGCGGAAATACCCGCTACAAGCGCAATAACAACGACTAACGCCCCAGCTATAGCTATGATAAGATGTGTGGTGCTTTCGCTTATCCACTCAACTACAGCTTCGAAAGCGTCCTTAATTGCACCGACAAATCCCGTTCGTCTCGCTTTTTTCTTCTTTCTATTAGCTGTGCCGTTTCTCTGCTCAACGCTCTGACGCGGTCTTTCTACGGTTCTTATCGGCTCGGCGGTGATAGTAGTATTACCTACGGCTCCCTCGCCTCTATATACAGGCTTCTTCTTTGCCGCCGCGGCTTCTTCAAGCTGCCGCTTCTTTCTCTCCTCGGCGTTAATAAGCCTTACCTTGCCGTTTTCGTCAATATAAAAATCATTTCTCTCGCCCATGGCAAACCCCTTTGTTAAAAAGACAAATCGGAGCAGACCGATTAAGCCCGCTCCGTTCAATAGCTAAAAAACTACTTCTTATCGTGTCCGCAGCAATCGCAGCCTTCGTCGGAGCACTCTTCGCATTCACAGTCAACGTCTATTTCAATCTTTTCGCCGCAGCTCGGGCAGATAACCTCGCCGCCGAGGATTGTGTCCTCGTCCACGCAGATTGTCTCACCGCACTTTTCGCAGGTAACGTCGTACATGAATTCGTCTTCGTCCTCCTCCTCGTCGTCGTCCTCGCCGAAGAGGGTGTCGAGGTCCTCTTCAATATCGTCGAGCTCGTCGCAGATATTGTCTACGTCCTCGTAAAGGGCGGAGAGGTCGCCGTCAACGTCGGTTACGGTTCCCGCAAGGTCGTCGAGTATTTCGACTATCGCGTCAAGAACCTTCTTGTTCTTATCGTCAAGCTGTAATTCGCTTCCCTCGATAAGACCCTTGAGAAAGGCTACTTTTTCGGTTATTCCCATTTTGTCACCTATGCTCTTTCCATATATTCACCCGTGCGGGTGTCAATTCTTATTAAATCTCCCTCGTTGATAAAGAGCGGTACTCTTATCTCCGCGCCCGTTTCAAGGGTGGCGGGCTTAAGGGTGTTGGTCGCCGTGTTGCCCTTTACGCCGGGCTCGGTCTCCGTTACGGTCAGCTCGACGAAGTTCGGAGGCTCTATGCCAAAGACGTTTCCCTTATAGGAAAGAATTTTTACGGGCATATTTTCCTTAACGAACTTAAAGTTGTCGGGTAGGTCCTTCTCCGCTATCGGAATCTGTTCATAGGTTTCGCTGTCCATAAAATAGAACATACCGCTGTCGCTGTAGGAATAGGACATCTCGCGGCGCTCAATAAAAGCGTTTTCGAACTTATCTGTAGGGCTGAAGGTACGCTCTACAACGGAGCCCGTAATAACGTTCTTTATCTTCGTGCGAACAAACGCCGCTCCCTTTCCGGGCTTAACATGCTGAAACTCGATTATCTGAAATACGTTGCCGCCGTCGTCGAAGGTAACGCCGTTTCTGAATTCGCCGGCTGAAATCATAATTATTTCTCCTTTTAATATCTTAACTCAGCTATTTTACCATATATAATGCATTTTTGACAAGTGTTATAAAATAATAAGCTCTCTCGGGCTCTTTGTCAAGTTTTCACAGCCGTCCTTCGTAAAAACTATCATATTTTCTATCCTTACGCCGTACCTACCCTCAAGATAGATGCCCGGCTCTATAGTCGCGAGCATTCCCGCCTCAAGTGGCGTAAAGCCGGACGGGGAAACGCGCGGGTCCTCGTGCACCTCAAGCCCCAAGGAATGCCCAAGCGCGTGCCCGAAGCAGCCCTCATAGCCCGCGGAATAAATGATATCTCGCGCTATCTTATCAAGCTCTTTGCCCGTCATACCCGGGCGAGCGTTAGCTTCCGCCGTAAGGTGCGCCGTAAGCACCGTTTCGTAGACCTTCTCCTGTTCCTTCGTCGCCTTGCCCATAACCACCGTGCGGGTCATATCAGAGCAGTAGCCGTCCTTCTTCGCGCCAAAATCCATAGTAAGAAAGTCGCCCTTCTTTATCTTGTTGTCCGTCGGAACACCGTGAGGAAGCGAAGAGTTTTTGCCCGCGACACATATCGTCTCGAACGCAAGCCCGTCCGCGCCGTTCTTTCTCATAAAGTATTCCAGCTCAGCCGCTACGCGCCGCTCGGTCATACCCGTTTCGATAAAGCCTAAAATATAGCTGAACGCCGCGTCGGTTATCTTCTGCGCCGCGCGTATTTTATTAAGCTCGCCCTCGTCCTTTACGGCGCGAAGCGACGCTACCTTTTCGCTGAGCCTTCCGTCGCAGACGAACTTATTAATACCTTTAAAGCTCTTTTTTAGCTTTGAAAGCTCGCCCACCGAGGTTTCGTCCTCAATTAAAATTTCGCTTACCTTCTCGTCCTTTGCTATCTCTGAAAGCTGGTCATAGAGCTTTTCCATAAGAATAACCTCTATACCCTTCTCGGCGCCGCGCTTCGCGACCTCGATAAAGCGGGAGTCAATTACAAGATACGCCTTAGTCTGGGTAATTATCAGCACACCCGCGCTGGAATCTACTCCGCAGAGGTAGGCACGGTTAAAGTCGTTCATTACGAGCGCCGCCTGCCATTCGCTTCCTAAGGCTTTTCTGAGTTTTTCAATTCTGGTCATTTTTATTCTCCTTTTGAGGCTAAAAGCGTCTCATATATTTCCTTCATTGTTTTCGCGTCCTCGCTTTGGGTTCCCGCAGACTCACATATAAAGGTCGGCGCAAGTGAACGCTCGGCGACAAGCGAGAGGAGCGGCAAAGGGTCTGGTCCGAAAGTATCGTCCTCGAAGGTGAGGTGCTTTACCTCGCCGCCCGCTGAATATTCTATTTTGCTAAAGTGGGAATGAAAGCAGCTCGCCCGCTCGTGACCGAGCGCGTTCTCCATAGAGTCGAGCACAACGGCGAAATCCTCTTTTGTAGCAAGCCCTCCGTGGGTGCGGGCGTTGAGGTGTCCGAAATCAATGCACGGCACCAGCCGCTCGTCGATTGAGCAAAGCTCTAAAACCTCTTCGAGGGTGCCGAGCTGGTTTAGCTTGCCCATAGTTTCAGGGCAAAGGGTAACGTCGCGGTAGCCCGCCGCGTCCAGCTCGTTTAAGCAGTATTTAAGCGTGTCCTTCGCAAGCGTTAGCGCCTCTGCGCGCGGAAGCTTTCCCGCTGAACCCGAATGCACGATAATCCTTTTTCCACCCATAGGAAGCACCACCTCGGCGCATTCCAAAATATAGCGTGCGGAGTTCTTGCGTTTGTCCTCCTCAACGCTTGAAAGCGAGATATAATACGGCGAATGTACGGAAAGGTACACGCCCTCGTTCTTCGCGAGCGCACCGAGCTTCTCGGCGTTTGCCTTGCTTATTCGGACCCCTCGCCCACACTGGTATTCAAAAACGTCCAGCCCGAACTCCTTAACGTATTTCGGTATATCTTCAAAGCTTTTATAGCCCCTCTCGGCAAAGCTTAGCGCCGTGCCCGCAGGACCGAAGGACGCGCGATTGTTCATACTACTTAAACCTCTTTCTTCTTACGAACGGCATAAACGGCGCTTCGAGCAGTCGTTTTAGCTTTACTTGAATAAGCTTTTCGCCGCCTAAGGGCTTCACCATAAGGGCGGTCATTCCGTTACTTCTTCCGAAGGCAATATCGGTGAAAAGCTGGTCGCCTATCACCGCCGTTTCCTTTATTGACGTGCCAAGCGTCTTGCTTACCGCCGAAAGCGACCGCGAGCTTGGCTTCTTCGCCCTTGCGACAAAGGGCAGCGAGCATTTCTCCGCAAACGGCTTCGCCCTTTGCTCGCTGTTATTTGAGACGATAACCGCCTTTATCCCCGCCTTCTTTACTTCGCTAAGCCACACGAGCACGCTTTCACTCACGTCTGGGCAGAAGTCGTAGGTCAGGGTATTGTCTATGTCGAGCACAAGCCCACGAATACCGAGCTTTTCGAGTATTTCGGGGGTTATATCCTCAATTTTTTCAAAATAATAGTGTGGTATAAAAACCATAAGTTCCGCCTTTCGGTTTTGTTCGGTTTCGTAAATTTAAGTATACCACATTTGCGCCTTATGGAACAGAGAAAAAAGGCTTCGACGTAACCGTCAAAGCCTTTCGTTTTGCTTATTTATATTTGCGTTTACGCGCCGCTTCTGATTTCTTCTTACGCTTTACAGAAGGCTTCTCGTAATGCTCGCGCTTACGAACTTCGGCGAGTACTCCAGAGCGAGCGCACTGACGCTTAAAGCGACGAAGCGCACTGTCAAGGCTCTCGTTTTCTTTTACTCTTACTTCAGACACTGTCTACCCTCCCTTGCAGGGACATTGTTTTTTCGCAACGTGACTATTATACAGAAGCTTTGGCTAAATGTCAATAAACTATTTTACAACTATATTGACTATCTTGCCCTTTACGTAGATTTCCTTTACCACCGTTTTGCCGTCGAGGTCGGCTTTTACCTTCTCGTCGCTCTTCGCGGCGGAAAGCGCCGTCGCCTCGTCCGCGTCAGCAGGAATGGTTATCCTTCCGCGAAGGCGTCCGTTTACCTGCACGGCTATTTCTATAACGTCGTCTACGCATTTTGCCGCGTCGAAAGCGGGCCACTCGCTGTAGGCTATCTCGCCGCCGAAGCCAAGTAGCTGCCACATCTCCTCGGTCATATGCGGAGCAAACGGGTTCAGTAGCTGTAGGAAGGTCTTTATCTCACCGCGGGTAAGCGACTTTTTGGTGTATATCTCGTTAACAAGGGTCATAAGCGCCGCTATCGCGGTGTTGAACTTAAGTCCCTCTATGTCCTCGCTTACCTTCTTTATAGTGCGGTGCATAAGCGCCTCAAGCTCGGCGGAATAGCCGTCGCCGCCCTCGACTATATCAAGCATTGCGAAAACCCTGTCAAGAAAACGCTTGCAGCCACGCATGCTGGAGTTTGACCACGGCGCAGCCTTTTCAAAGTCGCCCATAAACATCTCGTAAAGGCGAAGCGTGTCCGCGCCGAGCTGTTCAACAACCTCGTCGGGGTTAATTACGTTACCGCGGGATTTCGACATCTTCTCGTTGTTTTCACCGAGTATCATACCGTGGCTCGTGCGCTTCGCGTAAGGCTCGCTTGTAGGCACTACGCCGATATCGTAAAGGAATTTATGCCAGAAGCGCGAATAGAGCAGATGAAGCGTCGTGTGCTCCATGCCGCCGTTATACCAGTCTACGGGCGACCAGTATTCAAGCGCCTCCTTACTTGCGAGTGCCTCTTTGTTGTGCGGGTCCATATAACGAAGGAAGTACCACGAGGAGCCCGCCCACTGTGGCATCGTGTCGGTTTCGCGCCGCGCGGGTCCGCCGCAATGGGGGCAGGTGGTGTTTATCCAGCTTTCAAGCTTGGAAAGTGGCGACTCGCCGTTATCGGTCGGCTCGAAATTCTCAAGCTCGGGAAGTAACAGCGGAAGCTCGCTTTCGGGCAGCGGCACCCAGCCGCACTTTTCACAGTAAACGACGGGGATAGGCTCGCCCCAATAACGCTGACGGGAGAAAACCCAATCGCGCAGCTTGAAGTTTACCTTCTTTTCGCCAAGCTTTTTTTCAGTAAGCCATTCGGTAATTTTAACTTTAGCGTCCTCTACGGAAAGTCCGTCAAGGAAGCCCGAATTAACCATAACGCCTGTTTCGCAGTCGGTAAACGCTTCTTTTTCTATATCGCCGCCCTTTACGACCTCGATAATCGGAAGTGAAAAAGCCTTCGCGAAATCGTAGTCGCGGGTATCGTGCGCAGGAACAGCCATAATAGCGCCCGTGCCGTAGGTGGCAAGAACATAGTCGGAGATGAATATCGGTATTTCAGTATTATTTACAGGGTTAATAGCGCGCACGCCCTTAAGCTCAACGCCCGTCTTGTCCTTCGCGATTTCCGTGCGCTCAAAGTCGGATTTTCTCGCCGCCTCCGCTTGATACGCGCGTATTTCGTCAAGGTTGGTGAGCTTATCCGCCCACCGCTCAATTATTGCGTGCTCGGGCGAAATAACCATATAGGTCGCGCCGAAAAGGGTGTCGGGTCGGGTAGTAAAGACCTTAAGCTCGTCGCCCGCCGTCGTACCGAAGGAGACCTCCGCACCCGTGGAACGCCCTATCCAGTTTACCTGTGAAACCTTTACGCGGTCGATATAATCGAGCCCCTCAAGGTCGTCTATTAGCCGCTGGGCGTACTTCGTAATAGCGAGCATCCATTGGCTTTTTACCTTATGTACAACCTCGCTGCCGCAGCGCTCGCAGACGCCGTTTACAACCTCCTCGTTCGCAAGCACAACCTTACAAGAGGTGCAGAAGTTAACCGACATCTCCTTTTTATAGGCAAGTCCCTTTTTAAAGAGCTGAAGGAATATCCATTGTGTCCACTTGTAGTATTCGGGGTCGGTGGTGTTCACCTCGCGCGTCCAGTCGAAGGAGAAGCCGAGCGACTGAAGCTGACCCTTAAAGCGCTGAATATTGTCGTGGGTCACCTTTGCGGGGTGAATATGGTTCTTCATAGCGTAGTTTTCCGTCGGAAGTCCAAACGCGTCCCAGCCCATAGGGTAAAGCACGTTAAAGCCCTGCATACGCTTCTTGCGAGCGACTATATCGAGCGCCGTATAGGGGCGCGGGTGTCCGACGTGAAGCCCGTTGCCCGACGGATACGGAAACTCTACGAGCGCGTAAAATTTAGGCAGAGCGCTGTCGTTCTTCGCGGCGAAGGTGTTTTCCTCCACCCACTTCTTCTGCCATTTCTTTTCTATTTCTCTGAAATTGTAGTCCACAAAAATCACTCCTCGGAAAGAAAATCGGTATCTATCGGCGTCGCGTCCGCCCAGAGTCTTTCAAGGGAATAAAATTCCCTTGCCGCAGGCTGAAAAACGTGCACGATAACCGAATTAAAGTCTATTAATATCCAACCGCCCGAATCGTACCCCTCTACGCGAAGCGGCTTTATACCCGCTTCCTTTTCGAGCAGATACTCCGCTTCACCCGCAAGTGCCTTTACCTGTGTGTTGCTGTTGCCCGTGGCGATAACGAAATAATCGGCTATTACGGTTAAATCCTCTATTTTTAATATCTTTATATCCGCGCCCTTTTTGTTGTCGAGCGCCTTTGCTACAAGCTTCGCTGTTTCAAGTGAATTCAATAATCTTCCTCCTAATAGCTGCCGAGAGTAGCCTCGGCGCCCTCATCGTCGGTCGTGTTCTGAATCTCTATTGTCTCAAGCTCCTCGGCGGGAACCTTATCGGTGTACGGGCGCATATTGTCGTTTAGTATTGCCGCAAGCTCCTCGTTATGCACGCCCCACACGCTTAAACCCCATATGCCGTAAGGGAAAACCTCCTCGCCCGGTACGCGAACGGTGGTGATTGATTCCGAAGTCATACTCGTAGCCGTATCGACAAGTGAGAGCAGCTCGCTTATCGTGAAGTCGGTTTCAAGGTAGGGGAAGATAGCGTTCGCAAGACTTATGAGCTCGGTCTTAGGCATAGAAAGCGCCTTATTCATAAGCGCGGCGAGGAAGTGGCGCTGAACGTCCATTCTCGCTATATCTCCGCCCTCGGCGCGGTAGCGCACGAACATATCCGCGTTTACGCCGTCAAGAAGATGGGTGCCCGCTTCAAGGGTGACGGTTTCCTTAATTGTCTTTCCGTCCTCCTCGAATATCACAAAATCAAGCGGAGCGTCAAGGGTAACCTCAATTCCGCCAAGCATATCCACAGCCTTGCGGAAGCCCTCCATAGTGATTAACACATAATTATCTATCGGTAACTTCATCTGGCGGTTTATCGTTTCGACAAGGCACGCCATACCCTTATCCTTCACGGTATAGCTTTTCTTGTATTCGCTCGACATATTCTCCTGATAGCCACGCCCGTAAAGACCGTTAATTTTGCCGTACTTTACTATCTCCTCGCCCACATAGGTATCGCGCGGTATTTGAAGTATCGTCGCCTTGTTAGTTTCAAGGTCAATGCTTACTACCATTATTACGTCGGTGTTAAGGGTGGCGTCACTCTCCTGCCCGTCGGGGTTTTCAAGGCGCCTTTCATCGGTATCCACGCCGCAGACAAGTATGTTAATCTGCTTGTCGCGCAGATACTTCGGTGTCTGCCACTCATCCTCTATCTTATCCCCCGCGCCCGCAAATCGCAGGTTAAGTATAACGATAACGATAGCCGCAATAAGCAGCACCGCAATTCCCGCGACGGCAAATCTTCCCTTTTTATTCAGCTTCTTTTTAGGCGTTTTTCCCTTTGCCATACCTATTTATCTCCTTTTAGCCCGACAAAATAGTTGTACGCGTCGAGCGAATACCTGTTTACGAATTTATAACCTTTAATTAGGTGGATTACGAGGTTTCTTGAGGCGCATAAGCACGCCTCGTCAAGCGACGTTTTCGCAATCTCCCTCACCTCAGCCGCCCCGCTGAAATCCCTATCTTCGGATATGTAGTCAGCCATAAACACTATCTTTTCAAGCAGCGTCATTCCGAAACGCCCCGTGGTGTGAAAGATTATGGCGTTAGAAACGTCCTCGTCAAGCCCCAGCGTTTCCCTTGCGTAGATTCCTCCCGCGAAGGCGTGGTAAACCTTTGGACAATCCCTAACGGTTTCGGTGTCAATTATAGCAGAGCCCTCTATTATTTGCAATAAATCGGCTTTGTCGTGCTCCTTCAAAAGGTCGTGAAGCAACGCCGCAAGCTCCGCTTTTTCCTCGTCGCCGCCGTACCGCCGCGCAAGCTCCTTTGCCGCGCGCGCAACGCATTCGGTATGGTAAAACCGCTCGTCGCTCTGGTTTTCTCTCGCAAGGCTTCTCGCTTCCTCTGCTGTCATTCAAAACTCCTTATTTCGATAAGTATAGTTTTCTTTTCTTTATATAGTCGCTGACCTCGGTGTGTAGATATTCCTTCGCGCCGCCGCTTTCTATTGCGCCTCGTATCTCGGTCGAGCTTATCTCAATCGGCTTAAAGCGAAGAACGATAATCCTCGCGCCCTCTTTTTCGAGCCGCGCCTTCGCTTCCCTTACGTCGCGTTCGTCCTCGTCCTCGCGCGCCGCGGCGACTATTGTAACCTCGCTTAACAGCCTTCGGTATAGATGCCACCCGCTAAAGGTCGTGAGCATATCGCTGCCTATAAGCAAAAATATTTCGCAGCCCATATACCTTTTTTTAAGCTTCCTTACCGTTTTGAAGGTGTAGCTCTTGGTGTGCTTTCCGCCGCGCTCAATACCGCTAATCTTTATATTTTTATCTAAATCTTTGAAGGCGAGCGTCGCCATTGCAAGGCGGTCGTGAAAGGAAACCGTGGCGTTATGCTTATGGGGCGACACGCTCGACGGCGTTACAAACGTAAGGGTCGGTTTTACCGCTTCTACCGCCTTCTTCAAAAGCAACTCGTGCCCCTTATGCGGCGGGTTAAACGCGCCGCCGTAAAGAAGGATTCTCTCCATCGCTAAATACCGTACTTGTCTATCTTCTTGTTGCGCTTATAAATTACGAAGCGTCTGCCTATCGTCTGGACGGGCTCCGCGCCGAGTCTTTCGCATATCTCGCCGCACGCCTCACGCGCGGTATACATTGAATTTTCCTGCACCTTAATTTTAATAAGCTCGCGCGCCGTCAGTGCGTCCTCTATGCCCTTTATAACGGCTTCGTCAATATTGTCCTTGCCGATATAGCAGACCGTTTCGAGGGTGTTCGCGAACGAACGAAGCTCGCTTCTTTCCTTGCTTGTTATCATAATTTAACCTCTTATCCTTTTTACGCCGCGAAGAAGGAACGCAAGCTTTCTTATGCTTCTTCCTCTGTGGCTTATTTCGTTCTTTCTTTCTTCCGTCAGCTCCGCAAGGCTAACGTTATTGTATAACCAGAAAACGGGGTCGTAGCCGAAGCCCGCGTCTCCGCGCCGCTCGGTGCCGATATAGCCGCAAAGCTCGCCCGTGGCGGTAACGACCTGCCCGTCCTCAAGTATCGCGGTGGCGGTTGAAGCGAAGCGCGCCGAGCGCTTATCGTGCTTTGTAACCGACGAAAGCGCAGCGAGCAGCTTGTCTACGCCCTTACTATAGTCGTGGTCCTCGCCCGCGTACCGCGCGGTGTGTACGCCCGGTTCGCCGCCGAGAGCGTCCACGAACAGCCCCGTGTCGTCCGCGATTACGGGCCGCTTACAGATATCGTAGGCAGCCTTCGCTTTTATATAAGAGTTCTCCGCAATCGTCGCGCCGGTCTCCTCAACGTCAATATCTATTCCCGCCTCTTTTAGCGAAACGCCGTCACAGCCGACGGTTTTTAGAATATCCTTTATTTCCAAAAGCTTATCCGCGTTATTCGTCGCGACAACGAAGGTCATCTTCTTCATTTTTCGTTCCTTTCGGGTTGCTTGTTGCGTAAACTCACAATAAAAATAAATTCGTCTTGTGGTTAAGTTTGCTGACGTAGGGCTGTAAAATGCTTAGCCGAACAGCGCCTCGCAAAAATCCTTTTCGTTGAATACGTTTAAATCCTCTATTCCCTCGCCCACGCCGATATACCGAACAGGTATGCCGAGCTTCTCTTTAATAGCGAGCACCGCGCCGCCCTTAGCCGTACCGTCAAGCTTGGTTAGCACTATACCGCTAACCGTGGCGGAATCGGTAAAGCTGGAGGCTTGGTTTATGGCGTTCTGCCCCGTTATCGCGTCGAGCACAAGCAGCGTTTCCACCGAAGCCTCGGGCGAGGCTTTCTTAATAATGCGCGACATTTTAGCAAGCTCCTCCATAAGGTTCTTCTTGGTGTGAAGCCTGCCCGCTGTGTCGGCAATGACGATATCGGTTCCCTTTGACCTCGCTGAAGCTACCGCGTCAAAGATAACCGCCGAGGGGTCGTTCGCGCCTGTCTTTATCTCAACGCCGCTGCGCTCTGCCCATACCTCAAGCTGCTCCACAGCCGCCGCGCGGAAGGTATCAGCCGCCGCGAGCATAACGCTTTTGCCCTCGGCTTTATATAAGCTCGCGAGTTTTCCCGCCGTGGTGGTCTTGCCCGCTCCGTTCACGCCGATAAGCATTACCACCGCAGGCTTTCCCGAAAAATCGAGCGGACGCTCCGCCTTAAGTCTTTCAGCGCAGATAGCCTTAAACTCCGCCACCGCCTCGTCCGCTGAAAGTATATGCTTCTCCTTCACCGCCGCACGTAGCTCGTCCGTAAGCGCTATAGCCGTATCTGCGCCCGCGTCCGCGAGGATAAGCCTTTCCTCAAGCCCGTCGAAGAACTCATCAGTCAGCTTCTCCTGCGAAAATGCGTAGGCGACGTTTTCGCGCGTCTTTTTCAGTCCCTCGGACAGCTTTTCAAAAAATCCCATTTTATTCTCCGTTTAGTTTTTCCAAATTTAACGCTTCTGTACTTGCAATAAACTCTGTCACTCAAAATTTCGAGGCAAACAGCTTATTGTCTGCGTTGTGACCATGCAAAATCAAGCAGCTTTGTTGCTGTTTTCGTTTTCCAAATTGAAGTGCTTTAGCTTTTTGACTGTGCAAAAGCAAG
>CAYWJF010000007.1:0-33758 GCA_964458545.1 uncultured Oscillospiraceae bacterium
CCTTTCGGAGAGCTTTTTTGTTGACTTATTTCTTTTTGGGTGCCTTAGGTGCCGCAGCGGGGGGAGGGGTCTGCTGGACAGGCTGAGCCTGCTGCATAGCCGCCATTTGAGCTTGCTGCTGAGCTGCCATCTGTGCTTGCTGCATAGCCGCCATCTGAGCTTGCTGCTGCTGATACTGAAGCATCTGAGCCTGCTGCGCCGCCATTTTAGCCTGCATCTGCTGCTGCTTTATCATCTGCTTCTCATACTGGTAGTTCATATACTTCTGGGGGTTGAAGCCCTGCTCGGTCTCGTCAAAGAAAGCCGCGCTGATAAGTCCGAAGATAAGGGGCGAAACCACGCACATAACTATGTAAACTATGAAATAGATAATTTTGAAAACTATTCCGACATAAGGGATAAGTCCAAGAAGTGTAAGAACAAGAGACACACCGAAGATTATTCCGATAATGCCCATATCCGCGCCGAACATCTTGCCTTTAAAGCCTTCTGTTTTAGCCATTGAAAGCTTGAGAGCCTGCATAGCCGTTACGTCCTTGTTTGTAGCAAGAATGTAGGGTGTGAAGCGATAGCTGTAAGCCTTGATTATTGCGAAAACGGGACCAACTACGGGAATCATTCCCCATATGAATATCCAAAGAGTCATCCAGAGCATACCGCCCGCGCAGCGCCAGAAATCCTTAAAGCCTACGAAGAGGTCTTCGGAATTGAAATCCTGTCCGCGGTAGCCCGCGAGGAAAATCATAGACATACCAAGTCCGATAACCGCGCTTATCGCAAGCGCCGCAAGGGGCACTACACCGCAAAGGATGCAGGAAAGACCCGCGAGAAGAGAGCCAAGAAAAGACATTCCCCAAAGCTTAAAGGGCTTTTCGCCGAGAACCGTAAATACCTTGTCGTAAATATACTTTACCAATTAACTGTACCTCCATAAAATTTGTATTATAAATGTATCGCAAAATCTGACAATTGTCAACATATATCGACAGCGCTAAACCTCGATAGTTCCCTCAAAATCCTTCTGCGCGTCGCCCGTCATTGTAAGACCGTCCTCACGCCTGTTTATAACGAGGTTTCCGCCGCGCATATGCACAACAATATCGGAGTTCATATCGCTCATACCAAGCTCAATCGCCGCCGACGCCACTGCGCAAGCGCCCGTTCCGCAAGCCCACGTCTCACCAATTCCTCGCTCATAGAAGCGAACCTTGTAGTTTGCCTTGTCTATAAAACGCGCGAAGGAAATGTTGGCTCTGTTTTCAAAGATAGGCGCGTTTTCAAGTAGCGGACCGTACTTTTCAAGGTCGAGCGCGTCCACGTCGTCAACGAAGATTACACAATGCGGGTTGCCCATAGAAAGGCAGGTTATATTAAAGCTCTTGTCAAGCACCTTGTACGGCTCATTGATGACTTTGTCGAGCGAGTTAAGCCTTACAGGCACCGCCTCGGCGCTGAAATCGGGCGCGCCCATCTCAGTTGATACGGAATAAGCCTTTTTATCGCGTACAAAGACGCTAACCTTTTTAACGCCCGCATCGGTATCGACGGTGAAGCTTTCCTTTTTAACCCGCCCGCTGTCGTAGGCGTACTTCGCGACGCAGCGAAGGGCGTTGCCCGCTATCTCCCCGAGCGTGCCGTCTGCATTATACATAACCATTTTAATGTCAGCCTTTTTCGACGGCATAATAAGTACAATTCCGTCGCCGCCTATTCCCTTACGACGGCTGGATACGCTGACTGAAATGGATTCCGGATGCTCGACGGTCTGCTCGAAGCAGTCGAAATAAATATAGTCGTTGCCCGAGGCTCTCATCTTAATGAAGGAGAGTCTCTTCTTTTCGGTGGGAAGGTCGCCGACGGTGAAGAGTTCCACCACCTTGCAGCTGTAGCCGCTCTTAATAACCTCGACTATCGCGTTCGCCGTGTCTATGCTTGTAAGACAGGCGATATGACATTCCACCGCCTTACGGCGAAGCATTACCGTCTCCACATCGGGGAGCTGTCCCTTTTCGCTCGTCGCGATAACGTAGTTAATCTTACCGCTGTCGAGAAGACGGAAAATCTCCTCGCGCTCGCTTCTGCTCTTTACTGAGGTGTTAGCTATTCCCGACGCCGTAAGCAGCTTTGCAGTTTCCTCGGGCGCGTATATCTCAAAGCCGAGCGTACTCATTTCGCGCACGGTTGAGATAACCTCGCGGCTGTCGCGGGTGTACATTGAAACAAAAACGCCGCCGCTTGAGACTATCTTGTAGTTCGCCGCCACAAGTCCTTTATATAGCGCTTCCTCTATCGTACGCCCAATACCGAGCACCTCGCCCGTCGATTTCATCTCGGGTCCCAGATGGCTGTCTACACCCTTTAGCTTTTCAAAGGAGAAGACGGGCACCTTCGCGGCGTAAAGGATTGACTGCTTATAAAGCCCCGTGCCGTAGCCTATGTCTTTTAGCTTTTCGCCGAGCATTGCGCGTGTGGCTATCTTCGCTATCGGAAGCCCCGTGACCTTGCTTATATAGGGAATTGTGCGGGAGGCGCGCGGGTTTGCCTCTATAACATATACGTTGTTGTTGTGGATAACATACTGAATATTTATAAGTCCGCGCGTACCGAGCCGAACGGCAAGCTTCTTCGTACATTCGGTAAGGCGCGCCGTAACGGGTCCGTTTAGGTTCCACGCGGGATAAACCGCTATAGAGTCACCGGAATGCACACCCGCTCTTTCGATATGCTCCATAATGCCGGGGATAAGGATATCCTTACCGTCACATATAGCGTCCACCTCAACCTCGGTTCCCGAAAGATACTTGTCGACAAGAATCGTGTTGTCCTCGCTTGAGGCGAGGATAATATCCATATACTCGTTTATATCCGCGTCGGAGAAGGCAATAATCATATTCTTTCCGCCGAGAACGTAGGAGGGGCGCACAAGCACGGGGTAACCAAGCTCGTTCGCCGCCGAAAGCGCCTCCGCCTTCGTCGCTACTATCTTCCCCTTAGGGCGGGCAATGCCGAGCTCGTTTAGAATAGCGTCAAATTTCTCTCTGTCCTCCGCCGCGTCTATAGCGTCCGCGCTCGTGCCGAGTATCTTAATTCCGTGCGCCTTAAGGGTTTTAGTAAGATTAATTGCCGTCTGTCCGCCAAACGCCACTACCGCGCCGAACGGCTTTTCCACCGCGAGAATATCCAGCACGTCCTCAGGATACAGCGGCTCGAAGTAGAGCCTATCCGAGGTGTCAAAATCGGTGGAGACGGTTTCGGGGTTATTATTAACCATAACCACCTCGTAACCGAGCTCCTTTAGCGTCCATACGCAGTGCACGGAGGTGTAGTCGAACTCTATTCCCTGTCCTATCCTTATCGGACCGCTGCCGAAGACGATAACGGTCTTTTTCCCGCTTTTTCGCGCGGCAATAAACTCCGCCGCCTCGTTCTCGCCCGCGTAGGAGGAATAGAAATACGGTGTCGCCGCCTCAAACTCCGCGGCGCAGGTATCAACCATCTTGTAGCCCGCGGCGAGGTGCTTCCTAATTTTTTGGTTTGAAAAGGTCTCAATTGTTTTATCGGTAAAGCCGAACTTCTTCGCTTTAACATAAAGCTCGTCGGTAAGCTTTTCATTTGAAAGCCTTTGCTCCATAGCGGCGATATTCAAAAGCTTAGACAAAAACCACTCGTCTATCATCGTCGCGGAATGGACAGCCTCTACCCTCATACCGCGTAACAGCGCCTCATAAACAACAAAAATACGCTCGTCGGTTACGGTATTAAGGCGTTCCTTAATCTCTTTATCTGGAAGACCTTTTAGTGCCTTAAGGTTAAGCGTTTCCTGCTTTATCTCGGCGCCGCGAACCGCCTTTAAAAGGGCGTTTTCAAAGATAGTGCCTATCGACATAACCTCGCCCGTCGCCTTCATCTGAGTACCGAGCGTTCTGTTCGCGCCGACAAACTTATCGAACGGCCACTTAGGGAATTTAACTACGATATAGTCTATAGCGGGCTCAAAGAAGGCGCTCGTTTTTTTAGTTATGGCGTTCTCTATCTCGTCGAGATGTAGTCCTACGGCTATCTGCGCGGAAACCTTGGCTATTGGGTAGCCCGTAGCCTTGGAAGCGAGCGCAGAGGAGCGCGAAACACGAGGATTAACCTCTATTACGGCGTACTCCATACTTTCAGGATAGAGCGCAAACTGCACGTTGCAGCCGCCGTTCACCTCAAGCTTTTGAACTATTCTTAAAGCCGCCGTGCGAAGCATCTGGTATTCGGTGTTGGAAAGGGTCACGGCTGGCGCTACGACTATTGAGTCGCCCGTATGTACGCCGACGGGGTCGAGGTTTTCCATAGAGCATATCGCTATGGCGTTGCCAGCGCTGTCGCGCATTACCTCAAACTCTATCTCTTTCCAACCGCTTATACACTTTTCGACAAGTATCTGGGTTATAGGCGACTCGTCAAGACCCGCCTTTGCTATCTCCTTGAGTTCCGTTTCGTTCTTAGCAATACCGCCGCCAGAGCCGCCGAGCGTAAAGGCGGGGCGCACAATTACGGGGTAGCCTATCCTCTTCGCGAGCAGCAACGCCGCGGGAAGGTCGGTGACTATATCAGACGGAATAATCGGTTGGTCGATAGCCTCCATAGTCTGCTTGAAAAGCAGTCTGTCCTCAGCGTTATCTATCGTATCAAGCGATGCGCCAAGAAGTCTTACGCCGTGCTCGTCAAGGAAACCGTCCTTCGCGAGCTGCATAGAAAGGGTCAGCCCCATCTGCCCGCCGATAGTGGAGATTAGCCCGTCGGGCTTCTCCGTTTCGATAATCCGTTTAAGCACGTCGAGATTAAGAGGCTCTATGTAAATTCTGTCCGCTATTGCGGAATCGGTCATTATTGTGGCAGGGTTTGGGTTAACAAGCACCACTGAAAGACCGAGGTCCTTAAGCACCTTGCACGCCTGCGTGCCCGCGTAGTCGAACTCCGCCGCCTGCCCGATGATAATCGGACCGGAGCCGATAAGCATTACCTTTTTCAGCCCTTTATATAGCGGCATCTTTCTTTCCCTCCATCATCTTCATTAGCTTGCCGAATAAAAACTCCGTATCAAGCGGTCCGCCGTGCGCCTCTGGGTGAAACTGCACCGAAACGGCTTTGATATCCTCGTACTCTATTCCCTCGTTAGTGCCGTCGTTCAGGTTAACAAACGAGGCGTGTGCGCCCTTTGGCAGACGGCTTACCGCGTAGCCGTGGTTCTGGCTTGTTATAAAAAGCTTTCCTGTCGCCGTTTCCTTGACGGGGATATTTCCTCCGCGGTGACCGTACTTTAGCTTTACCGTTTTTCCGCCCATGGCAAGAGCGAGAAGCTGGTGACCAAGACATATTCCAAAGATAGGTACGCCGCTTTCGGCGACCGATTTAATCTCGTTAATTATCTTTTTGCAAGCGGCGGGGTCTCCGGGTCCGTTTGAAAGAAGCACGCCGGAGGGCTTACAGGCAAGTATCTCCTCCGCGGTGGACGCCGCGGGCATAACCACAACGTGACAGCCATTTTCGACAAGCTCTTTTACCATAGCGTCCTTATGACCGAAATCCCACATAACCACCGTTTTCTTGCCGTTTTCGCCGACGGTGTAGGGCATCTTCGTCGAAACGCTGTAAACGTCGCTTGAAAGCGTTTTTTTAGAGAGTTCAGCGCAAAAAGCGTCTAAATTCTTCGGAAGCTTTTGAAGTATGGCGACGTTCATTACGCCGTAATCGCGTATTATCTTGGTAATTTCGCGGGTATCCACGCCCTTTATACCGACTACGCCGTTTTCGGCGAGAAAATCGCCGAGAGTTCCGCCGCAACGGAAATTCGACGGCGCGTCGCACAGGTCGTTCACGACATAGCCCGAGAGAAACGGCTTTTCGCTTTCAAAATCCTCGCGGATTATTCCGTAGTTGCCCATAAGCGGGAAGGTCTGTAGGACAATCTGCCCGTGATAGCTCGGGTCGGTCAGCGTTTCGACATAGCCTACCACCGAGGTTGTAAACACAAGCTCAGCCGTTACCTCACCCGTCGCGCCGAAGCTCTCGCCCTTAAAAACCCTTCCGTTTTGTAAAACCAGATATACGCTGTCGTTCATATTCCCCTTCGCTTTCTATCCGAGTAATTTTACAAGCACAGCCTTTTGTGCGTGAAGTCTGTTCTCCGCCTCGTCGAATATCTCGGCGGCGTGTTCCTCGAAAACCTTTTCTGTTATCTCCTCGCCGCGGTGGGCGGGAAGACAATGCTGCACGATACAGCCCTCGTTTGTAAGCGCCATAATCTCGTCGTCGATAAGGTAGCCCTTAAAGTCGAGCTCGCGCTGCTTCTTTTCCTCCTCTTGACCCATTGAAACCCAAACGTCGGTAATAATAACGTCGGCGTTCTTAGCCGCCTCTTTCGGGTCGTGGAAGAGTTTAAAGAGTCCCGAAGCTTCCGCAAAATCGAGAACCTCTTTTTTCGGAGTGTGATTTTTGGGGCACGCGACAGACACATTCATACCCGTTTTTATCCCACCGACGATAAGGCTGTTCGCCATATTTATGCCGTCACCAATAAAGCAGAGGTTAAGCCCCTCAAGCTTTCCCTTATACTCGCGTATTGTCATAAGGTCGGCGAGTATCTGACAGGGGTGATATTCGTCGGTTAGCCCGTTAATTACGGGGATACTTCCATACTCTGCGAGCGCTTCTACCTCGCTTTGCTCAAAAGTTCTTATCATTATGCCGTCAACGTAACGGGAAAGCACCCGAGCGGTGTCCTGTACTGGCTCGCCGCGTCCGAGTTGGCTGTCCTTGTTGCTCATCATAACCGCGTGACCGCCGAGCTGGTACATTCCGACTTCAAAGGAAACGCGTGTTCTTGTCGAATTCTTTGAAAAAATCATTGCGAGGGTTTTACCTTTTAAAAGGTGATGTTCTTTGCCCGCCTTGTTTTCCGCCTTAAGCTTATCGGCAAGGTCAAGGGTGGAGATAATCTCCTCAGGCGTCCAGTCTAAAAGCTTTAAAAGATGTTTCATTCGTTCTCTCCGTTAAATAGATTTAAGTGTTTTTTCAAGCGCCGCAAGCCCCGCGTCCATTTCCTCGTAAGAAATAGAAAGCGGCGGGAGTAGCCGCAGTTTAGTTTTTGCGGTAAGAAGTATAACGCCGTTTTCGAGCGCAGCTTTTACTACATTCTTCGCGTCGGTGCCCTCTTCGAGCGAAACGCCTATCATCATACCAAGCCCCGACACCTCGGTGACGTGCGGCATAGCGAGCAGCTTCTCTCGTAAGTATGCGCCCTTGCGCTTTACCTCGGCGAGAAAGCATCCGTCTATCTTCGACATTACCGCGTTCGCGCCAGCGCAGCAGACGGGGTTTCCGCCGAAGGTGGTGGCGTGGTCGCCGAAGGTAAGCGACGACTCGGTTTTCTTTGAAAAGAGCACCGCGCCAAGCGGAAGTCCGCCGCCTATGCCCTTCGCGGTAGTGACGATATCGGGCGAAATCTCGTAGTTTTGGAAGGCGAACAGCTCGCCCGTCCTACCTATTCCCGTTTGCACCTCGTCCACGATAAGCAGAATATCCTTATCCTTGCAGAGCTTTTCAAGCTCATAGACATACTTCTTTGTGAGCGGAACAACGCCGCCCTCGCCTTGAATAAGCTCTATCATCACGGCGCAGACCTCGCTTGTAAGCTTGGCTCTTGTGTCGTCGATATCGTTCGCCTTCGCGTAAACGAAGCCCTCGGTAAAGGGGAAGAAATAGTTGTGAAAAATATCCTGACCCGTCGCGGAAAGGGTTGTAACCGTTCTTCCGTGGAAGGAGTTTTCAAGGGTTACTATAACGTTGCGGTTTTCACCGTACTTCGTAAAGCTGTACTTGCGCGCCGCCTTTATCGCACCCTCGTTCGCCTCCGCGCCGCTGTTGCAGAAGAACGCCTTGCTCATCTTTGAACGCGCGCAAAGGGTTTTAGCAAGGGTAACGCAGGGCTCGGTGTAATAAAGGTTTGACATATGCTGTAGGGTGTTGAGCTGAGCCGTCACCGCAGCAACGTAATCGCTATCGCAAAAGCCGAGGGAGTTGACCCCTATGCCGCTTGAAAAATCCACATAACTCTTCTCGTCATAATCCTCGCAGGTGGCTCCCTTTCCGCTCTTTACCGCAAGAGGAAACCGCGCGTAGGTATTAATTATATACTCGCTATCATCCTTTTTTAGCTGTTCAAAAGTCATTTCTCTACCGTTCCTTCTATATCTGCAAATCTTTGTTCTATATTTAAGCTCTTAAAGTCTTCTGTTTATCTGCTACGAATTTCTCTTTGTAAAAAGCGTGCCGATACCCTCGTCGGAAAAGATTTCGATTAGTATCGAGTGTTCTATTCTTCCGTCTATCATAACGGCTTTTCTCACGCCCGCCTTCATAGCCTTTTCAATGCTCTTAATCTTCGGTATCATTCCGCCCGAGATTATTCCCTCTCGAATAAGCCCGTCTATCTCGTCGAGATAGACCTGCGGAATAAGGGATTCCGAGTCGTTCACGTCACGAAGCAGACCGCGTATATCGGTTAGCGTCACTATGTTTTCCGCGCCGAGCGCCGCCGCTATCTCCGCCGCCGCCGTATCAGCGTTAATATTATAGGTAGTACCGTTTTCGTCGGTACCGACCGTCGCGATAACGGGTATATAGCCGTTATCGAGGGCGTTAGTTATGGGCGTTGGGTCTACGGAGGTAATCTCGCCTACAAGCCCAAGCTTGCTGTCGAGCACCCGCGCCTTTATCATTCCGCCGTCTATTCCGCAAAGCCCGAGCGCCTTTCCGCCGAGGGTGCCGATAAGCGAGACTAAATCCTTATTCGTCTTGCCGGCAAGCACCATCTGGACGACCTCAGCAGTCTTCTCGTCGGTAACGCGAAGCCCGTCAACAAACTTAGCTTCTATTCCAAGCGCGCCCATCATTCCGTTTATTTCGGGTCCGCCGCCGTGAACAAGCACAATCTTTATGCCTACGGCGGTAAGAAGGATAATGTCGCTCATAACGTCATGCTTAAGACCGCTGTTTACCATAGCGTTTCCGCCGTACTTTACCACTACGGTTTTGCCCGAATATTTTTGTATGTACGGCAGCGCCGCGGTAAGTACGCTTGCGCGCATATTGTCGGTTATCTCGTGAACTGTCATCTCTTCCTCCCGTTTAGGTGCGGTAATCTCCGTTTATTTTGACGTAATCGTAGGTAAGGTCGCAACCCCACGAGGTAGCCTCGCCTTTGCCCTCGTGAAGGGTTATGTTAATTTCAATCTCGTCCTTAAGTAGAATCTGCTTCGCGAGCTTTTCGGAAAACTCTACGCCGCCGCTCTTCTTGCAGACCTCTATTTCGCCCTTAACAGAGGCGAGTGAAACGTCCACGTTTTCCGCGTCGAACTTTGCGCCCGAATAGCCCATTGCGCAAAGCACGCGCCCCCAGTTGGCGTCCGCGCCGAACATAGCGCACTTTACAAGGCTTGAGGCGATAACCGATTTCGCGATAAGCTTCGCGTTAGCCGTGTCCTTCGCGCCCTTAACGTTACACTCCAAAAGCTTTGTCGCGCCCTCGCCGTCCTTAGCTATTCCCTTTGAAATATCGGTGGAAACAAGCTTAAGCGCAGTCTTGAATATCTCATAATCCGCGTTTGGTTTCTTTATCTCCGCGTTCTGTGCCTCGCCGCTTGCGAGTATCGCCACGGTGTCGTTAGTGGAGCTGTCGCCATCAATACTAATCATATTAAAGGTGTCGCAAACCGTCTCTGAAAGCGCCTTTTGAAGCATTTTGGGACTAATAGCCGCGTCGGTGGTCATAAAGCAAAGCATGGTAGCCATATTGGGGTGAATCATTCCGCTGCCCTTAGCTATAGCGCCGAGACTTACGGTTTTGCCGCCAAGCTCGAAGCTGTAGGCGACCTCTTTAACGGCGGTGTCGGTTGTCATTATGCCGTTCGCCGCGTCGAGCGAGCCCTTTCGGCTCAAAGCGGCAACGAGCTCATCCATTCCTTTGGCGATAGGCGTAACGTCAAGCGTCTGTCCTATTACACCCGTGGACGCGACAATTACGTCGCTTTCTTCAATACCCAACGTTTCGGCTGTATATTTCGCCATAAGGTTGGCTTTCAAAACGCCGTCGGAATTGCAGGTGTTGGCGTTTCCGCTGTTGCAGATAACCGCCTTAGCCTTGCTGTTCTTAAGGTGCTCGCGTGTCACCGTTATCGGCGCGCCGAAGACCTTATTTTGCGTATAAACCGCCGCTGCGGAGCATTCTTTCTCGCAGTAAATTAGCGAGAGGTCCTTTTTATCCTTATTCTTGCGTATGCCGCAATGTATTCCCGCCGCCGTGAAGCCCTTTGCGGCGCATATGCCGCCCTTTACCTTCTTGAACTCCATCTTTTCCTCCTAAAGTATCGAATAGGTCTCGTCTATGCCGAGCGCTATATTCATATTCTGTACCGCCGCGCCCGACGCACCTTTATAAAGATTGTCGAAAACGCTTGTGACGGTTATCCTCTCGTCGTTGCCGAGAACATATATCTTTAAATTCGGCTTGTTTTCAAGCTCGTTCGCCGCGAACATACCCTCGCATTCTCCGTGAACCGAGATAAGCTTTTCTTCTTTATAGTAATCCTTCAAAAGCTCAAGCAGCTCGCTCTTTTTTACGCTTCTTTCAAATAGGTCTGGTGTGAGACTTACCGTCACCGCCATACCGCTGTAAAAGTCACAGACTATCGGACAGAAAACGGGCGCTTTTTTGAGTCCTGTCACCGCCGTCATTTCGGGAATATGCTTATGAGCCTGCGTCAGCGCGTACATACGCGGGCTTTTGAATTCCTCGGAGCGGTCCGTTGCCTCATACTGCGCTATCATCTTTTTTCCGCCGCCGCTGTAGCCCGTAAGCGACACGGCGCTAAGCGAGGCGTCCGTTCCGATTATGCCGCTTTTAATAAGCGGGTAGACGGAAGCTATAAAGCCCGTCGCGTGGCAGCCGGGGTTCGCTATGCGCTTAGATGTGGCTATTGCGCGTCGGTGCTCGCTTGAAAGCTCGGGAAGCCCATATGCCCAGCCTGCCGCCGTGCGGTGAGCTGTGCTCGTATCAATTACCACCGTCTTATCGTTCTCGATAAGTGAAACGGATTCCCTCGCCGCGTCGTCGGGAAGACAGAGAAACGCGACGTCAGCCTCGTTCAAAAGCTCCTTCCTCGCCGTGGGGTCCTTGCGGTACTTCTCGTCAATGACAATCGGTAAAACGTCGCTTCGCTTTGCCATTCTGTCATTTATCTGAAGCCCCGTCGTGCCCTCCTGTCCGTCGATAAATACCTTGTATTTCATCTCTTAATTATCTCCTAAAAGCTTTTTTGCTTTTTCTATCTGCTTCTTTTCCGCCGTGGGCGCGGGTCCGCCGTCCACCGCACGAAGGGAAAGACAGGCGCTTAAATCTATCGCCTCAAAAACGTCTTTGTCAAAGCTTTCTGAAAAGCCCTTGTAATCATCGAGGGTAAGCTCCTCAAGGGTCGTGTCCTTTTCTACGCAGTAACGAACAAGTTCGCCAACTATTTTATAAGCGTCACGGAAGGGCATACCCTTTTTAACTAAGTAATCCGCGCAATCAGTAGCGTTTATGAAGCCCTTCGCCGCCGCCTTCTTCATATTTTCGGGCTTAAACGTTGCGCTTTCTATCATCGGCGCCATTAGCTCGAGGCAAAGAGAAACGGTATCGAGCGCGTCGAAGAGCGCCTCCTTGTCCTCCTGCATATCCTTGTTGTAGGAAAGCGGCAAGCCCTTCATTACGGTTAAAAGCGTCATGCTGTCGCCAAAAACTCGACCAGCCTTGCCACGAACAAGCTCCGCGATATCGGGGTTCTTCTTCTGTGGCATTATCGACGAGCCCGTAGAAAAGCTGTCGGAAAGTGACATAAAGGAGAACTCGTGCGAGCACCAAAGTATAATCTCTTCCGAAAACCGCGAAAGGTGCACCATTATTATAGAAAGGCAGGACAGCAGCTCAAGCGCGAAATCGCGGTCGGAAACGCCGTCCATGCTGTTTTCGGAGATGCCGTTCATACCAAGTAGCGACGCCGTATACTGCCTGTCGAGCAAATAGGTTGTGCCAGCAAGCGCTCCGCTTCCGAGCGGCAGTACAGCCGCTCGCTTTTTGCAGTCATTAAGTCTGTCTATATCTCGAAGCAGCATCCAGACATACGCCATAAGCGCGTGCGCGAGGGTTACGGGCTGCGCGCGCTGAAGGTGGGTGTAGCCCGGCATAACGTCGCCGATATGCTTTTCCGCGACGGCGCAGAGGGTTTCGCAGAGCTTCTTCGCGTTCGCCGTAAGAGTATCTATGTACGCTATACTGTAAAGCCGAAGGTCGGTAGCCACCTGGTCGTTGCGGCTGCGCGCGGTATGAAGCCGTTTACCCGCGTCGCCTATCCTTTCGGTAAGGGTCAGCTCCACGAAGGTGTGTATGTCCTCGGCGGTCATATCTATTTCGAGCACGCCGCTATCTAAGTCGGCAAGTATACCCTTAAGCCCCGCTATAATCTTATCCGCTTCCGCCTCGTCGATTATTCCCTGCTTTTTAAGCATGGAAGCGTGAGCGATGGAGCCCTCGATATCCTGCTTATACATTCTGCAATCGAAGCCTATCGAGGAATTGAGCTTATCTATCCTATCGTCGATATCGCCCGAAAGCCGCCCTTGCCAAAGTTTCATTGTCACCCTCCGCTTTGTCGTATAACTTAATTACTTGTTCCTTTGCTCGTCGAGCATAGCCTTAATTTTTATGGGAAGCCCAAAGAGGTTGATAAAGCCCTGAGAATCCATCTGATTATAAACCTCGTCCTCGCCGAAGGTTGCCATATCCTCGCTGTAAAGGGTATAGGGGCTTGTCATTCCCGCGTCTATTATATTACCCTTATATAATTTCATCTTAACTGTTCCCGTGACCGTCTCCTGCGTTTTATCGACAAACGCCGAAAGCGCCTCGCGAAGCGGCGTGTACCACTGACCGTTATAGACGATATCCGCGAACTCAAGAGCCATCTTCTGCTTGTAGTGCTGGGTCGCTTTATCAAGACAAATCTGTTCAAGCTTCTCGTGCGCGTGGTAGAGTATCGCGCCGCCGGGAGTTTCATAAACGCCGCGGCTCTTCATTCCGACAAGCCTGTTTTCCACCATATCGACTATGCCTATGCCGTTTTCTCCGCCAATTTCGTTAAGCTTCTTAATAATCGAAACGCCGTCAAGCTTCTCGCCGTTTACCGCTACGGGTATACCCTTTTCAAAGTCTATTGAAATATCGGTTGCCTTGTCGGGCGCGTTCTGGGGCGTTACGCCAAGCTCAAGCTCCATTGTGGTGTCGTAGTTCGGAGCGTTAGCGGGGTCTTCAAGCTCAAGTCCTTCGTGGGAAAGGTGCCAAAGGTTCTTGTCCTTAGAGTAGTTTGTTGTCCTGTTAATGTTGAGGGGAACGTTGTGCGCCTCGGCGTAGTCTATCTCCTCCTCGCGGCTCTTAAGCTCCCACACCCTCCACGGCGCGATTATCGTCATATTCGGGGCGAAGGCTTTAATGGCGAGCTCGAAGCGCACCTGGTCGTTGCCCTTACCCGTACAGCCGTGGCAGATAGCGTCGGCGCCCTCAGCCTTCGCGATTTCGGTAATCCTCTTCGCGATAATGGGACGCGCAAAGGAGGTGCCGAGAAGATACTTGTTCTCATAAACCGCGCCCGCTTTAAGGGTCGGGAAGATGTAATCCTCAACGAACTCCTTAGTTAAATCTTCAATATAAAGCTTTGACGCGCCCGTCTTCTTCGCCTTTTCGTCAAGTCCCGAAAGCTCCTTGCCCTGCCCTACGTCCGCCGCGACGGCGATAACCTCGCAGTTGTCGTAGTTTTCCTTTAGCCACGGAATTATTATAGAAGTGTCAAGACCGCCGGAATACGCAAGAACTATCTTTTTGATTTTACCCATTTTTAATATACCTCTCGAATATTTATTCATATGATATTTTGATTATACATTAATTTTGTATAATGTCAACGCATTTTTGAATTAATATTCACAATTTCGTGAATATTTTGCTTTTTATACAAAAATCGCGCCGTACAGCCTCATAAAACGGGCAGTATCGGCGCGAGCAAACTAATTCTTTTCTGTTTCTTCCTTCTTTTTTGCTATGTCGTTAGTGTTCATAGAGTTTCTATATACGACAAAGCGGCAGAAGAGATATTCGGTAACGAAGTTTAGCACCATAGTCACTATCTCGACAACATACCTGTTTACGCCGAGTGTTTCGACAAAGTAGTTACCCACAATAGTTGTAACGGGGGTAAACACGCAGTAGTAGCCGAGCACCTTAAGCATAGCGATAGGAACGTTCGTCGCTGACTTAAAGGTAAAGCGGCGGTTTACGGTGAAGTTGTAAAGCACCGACAGAATAAGCGACAGCAGATACGCTGGCCAGTAGCGCCACTTTAGAAGCTCGCTAAACAGGGTAAAGCTGCCTATCTGGATAATTCCCGCCATACAGGAGAACATCAAAAATTTAAAGAACTGTACCGCCGTTTCCTTAGGGGTAAGCTTCTGCTTGCCCGCGTTTTGTTCACTCATTAACTTGACCGTCTCTTTCATAAAACTCATTTTTAATGGTACGCTCAAATAGCCCATCCAGCTCCGCGCGCGCGTCGGCGTTCTCGTAAAGACACCTATATACCACGCCGCATATCGGAAGCTCCACGCCGTAGCGCTTTCCGAGCGTAACCATTGCCTTTACAGTGTAATACCCTTCAGCGAGACTGTCAAACGGCTTTTTTTCGATAAAGCATTCTCCGAACGCGCGGTTATGACTAAATCTCGAAAACACGGTAGCCTCATAGTCCCCTAAATGACAGAGCCCGTAGGCGGAAAGCTCGCTGCCTCCCATAGCCTTAATGAGCCGCGCAACCTCCCTTGTGCCGCGCGACATAAGCGCGCCCTTTAAAGAGGAAAGCTTTAGTCCGTCGAGCATACCAGCGGCGATGCCCACCACGTTCTTCGCCGCCGCACCCACCTCGTTACCGATTAGGTCGTCGCCGTAATAAAAGCGGATAAGCGAGCTTGAAAAGCTGTCTACAAGAAGACGCTTTGTTTCATCGTCAGCGCTGTCTATTACCATACAGTTCGGTACGCCCGAATAGAATTCCTCTACGTGCCCCGGTCCGAGCCACACGGCTATTTTGTTCGAGCTGTCCAGCGTTTCGGAGGCTATTTCGGAAAGCCTTTTGCCCGTTTCTATTTCAAGACCCTTCATGCAAAGGACAAGCGTTTTATTCTTTATCCTCAAACTATTTAGCTCCTCGCAGAGCTTACGAAGCCCCTGCGAATTTACCGAAATAACGATAACGTCCGCACCAAGCACCGCGGAGATATCGGTTGTAAGCGCTACTTCTTTGGGAAGCGAGATATACTCGTTTCTCCGCGTTTCAATAAGCCGCCTCATATTTGTCGAGCTCTCGCGCCCATAAAGCGAAACGTCTTGTCCTAAGGAGTTAAGGTACCACGCAATAAGCGAGCCCCACCGCCCGCAGCCTATAACCGTTATCTTCAAAGCCGTTCACCGCCCTTCGCATTTCAATTAAGAGAATATATTATTTTTAATGCGATTTCAACAGGCATTACAATGTAATCTTTTTATCTTTTTGCGTTTTGGGTGGATATTTACTTATATTTTTGTATTTTTATTCATTTTTTGAGGGCAATGCTAATATAATTGTAAAATTGTACTGCGCGGTTTTGTGCATAACGGCAGAATTTGTGAATTTTTAAAAATTCTTCTTTACAGCCGAGCGGCATATGCTTATAATAGAAATGTTTTGTGAATAGGAGCAGCGGGAGCGTATGAGAAAGCGCGTTAATTCCTCGCTTATGATGTAACAGTCCTGCTGCCGCAGGGCTTTTTTTACGCTTTTAACTAATAATAGAAACGGGGTTGACTGAAATGATTAGAGCTATCGTGGGCGCGAACTGGGGCGACGAGGGAAAGGGCAAGCTGACCGACATGCTCGCGGAGCACGCGGATATAGTTGTGCGCTTTCAAGGCGGTGCCAACGCAGGTCACACCATAGTAAACGAGTACGGTAAGTTCGCGCTTCATCAGCTACCCTCGGGCGTCTTTAACAAGGGCGTCGTAAACATAATCGGCAACGGCGTGGCGCTCTCCATTGAGAACCTTCAAAAGGAGCTTGCCACAATTATCGAGCGCGGTGTTCCCGAGCCTAAGATACTTATTTCCGACCGAGCGCAGGTCGTTATGCCCTACCATAAGCTGCTCGACGCTTACGAGGAGGCGCGCCTTGCCAATAAAAGCTTCGGCTCTACAAAGTCGGGCATTGCTCCCTTCTACGCCGACAAGCACTCGAAGATAGGCTTTCAGGTTTGCGAGATTTTAGGCGACGAGACCTACCTTCGCGAGAAGGTTGAGCGCGTTTGTACTCTTAAAAACATACTTATAGAAAACCTATACCATCAGCCGCTCATTAATCCCGACGAGCTTTTCGCTACACTAATGGAATACAAGAAGGTGCTTACTCCCTACGCGGCGGACACCTTCGATTATCTCTACGAAGCGAACAAGGCGGGCAAGGAGATTCTCCTTGAAGGACAGCTCGGCGCGCTTAAGGACGCGGACTTCGGCATCTACCCTATGGTTACCTCCTCAAATACCATTGCTTCCTACGGCGCGGTAGGCGCGGGACTTCCCGCGCGGGATATTACCGACGTTATTGCCGTTGTAAAGGCATACTCAAGCGCGGTAGGCGCGGGCGAATTTGTAAGCGAAATCTTCGGCGCAGAGGCTGACGAGCTGCGTGAGCGCGGCGGCGACGGCGGTGAATACGGCGCGACAACGGGGCGCCCGAGGCGTGTGGGCTGGCTTGACCTTGTGGCGTCGCGTTACGGCGTAAGGGTACAAGCGGCGACAAGGGTCGCTATCTCGGTTATCGACGCGCTGGGCTATCTCGACGAGATACCCGTCTGCGTGGGCTACGAGATAGACGGCAAGATAACGGAAAAATTCCCGAACACCGAGCTTCTTAAAAAGGCGAAGCCCGTGCTTAAGGTCTTTAAGGGCTGGAAATGCGACATTCGCGAAATAAGCGATTATGAAAAGCTTCCGAAGGAGTGCCGCGACTATATAGAGTTCGCCGAAGAGTTTATCGGCGTGCCTGTTTCAATTATCAGCAACGGACCTAAGCGCGAGAATATAATTTACCGCAATAAATAACCTTTAGATAAACAAAAACAGCCTGCTTTTGCAGGCTGTTTTTGTTTGGAGGAAATATAATGACAATGCGCCTTTATTAGTATATTAATGAAGCTCAAGAACCTACACTACTTTTACCGTAAAGCTAAAGCTTTTATCTTTACTTGTTAAGTGGTACTTTTCGTGGACGGGTGCGCCCCAGCTGTCGTCGCCGCCAACGCCGCAGACCTTTTTCCTTAAGCAAACCACCGTTTCGTACGGCGCGGACAGAGTAGCTATATTAGTCGCGTTTTCAAGCTCGTGACTTGTGTAGTAAAGCGCCGAGCCCTCGAAAGGAAGGTCAGCCGACACACGAAGCCCGTTACCATTCTTATCGGTAATGGCAAGCCAGCGAAGGTCCGTTTTATTACCACACTCCTGCGGGTTAAGGTAGGGTGAAAGCTGCTGCGAAACCTTTTCTTCGCAAAGGGCTATTTTTCTGCCGTTTCGCCTATCGCCGTACGCCTCGCTTTGGGAGTTTCCGTACCACGAAAGAGTATCATAAGAGAGCGGAAGACCGAGCGTAACGCCTATAAGCGGCGGAACAAGCGCACTTTCGAGCTTTACGGAAATATCGACGCAGTCGTTCTCATAAAAAGCATAGGTTAGAGAAAAGGCAATCGCGGGTGAGGTCGGGGTAATAAAGCTCGCAGTAACCTTGTTATCCTTCGTTGTTACACCGACGCAACGTTGATAAAGCGTGGCGAGCTTAAACTGCGCCCAGCGCTCCACGTTGCCGTTCGGCTTGTCGTTATCGGTCGGCGCACGCCAGAAGTCGGCGGTAAGCGGCTTCTTTAAAAGCTCTTTTTCGCCCTTGCTCAGCGAGTACACCGTACCGTACAGCCGTGAAATTATGGCAGATGAGTTTTTCATCTTAACGCCGATATTAAAGCCGTCCTCAATAAGCTGTGCGGACGCGCCCTTATCTTCACTAATGGAATTCGGCTTAATCACCGCTTGACCGAACGACACCTCATATCCGCTTTTCGCCCACAGCGTATCCTTGTGAAGAAGCGCCGCACATTCGGCTACCGCTTCCTCGTTTACGCTGTCAAAATCGAAATCAACTATGTATTTTTCTTTTGAAAGAGGCGCGACGGAGAGGTCGAACTCCTTTTCAAAAACCTTGCTTCCGTTTGAAAATACACGATAGACAAACCGCAGATGGTCGGTTGAAAGAAAGAGATTTTTGTTTACTACTTCAATTATTCTACGCTTTACGTTTAGCTCAACGGGGCGGTATAAAAACCTTGCTTCGTAAAGCTTAGCTGAGGGGGTTCTGTCAGCAAAAACAAGCCCATCGCCACAGAAATAGCCGTCGTTCGGTCTGTCGCCGAAATCTCCGCCCGAGGCAAGACGCTCTTTGCCGTTTTCATCTTTAACAAGTAGCGCTTGGTCAACGAAATCCCAGATAAAGCCGCCTTGGTACATAGGGTATTTTTCAAGCAACGTATATTCGTCAACATTTCCGAAGCTGTTTCCCATAGCGTGCGCGTACTCGCAGAGTATAAACGGCTTTTCGGGGTTCTCGTTTAAGTACTCCTCTATCTCGGCGGGCTTTGCGTACATTCGGCTCTCCATATCGCTCGTTTCGTTATATCGGCGGTCGTTGAAGACGCCCTCGTAATGAACAAGCCTTGTTTTGTCGCGCTTTCTAAACCAATTTGAAAGCTCATAAAGCACACTTCCGCCGAAGCTCTCGTTGCCGCACGACCAGATAAGCACCGACGGGTGGTTCTTGTCCCGCTCGAGCATAGAAGCGCCTCTGTCAAGCACGGCGGGCTTCCATTCCTCGTTGTCGTTCGGCACTGCGTATTGTGGCGTAGCGGACATTCCCTGCGCCCAAGTACCGTGGGTTTCGAGGTTGGTTTCGTCAATTACATACAGCCCATAGCGGTCGCAGAGCTCGTAGAAAACGCTATTGTTCGGATAGTGACTTGTCCTCACGGCATTTATGTTGTTCTGCTTCATAAGGATAATATCACGTTCTATCTCCTCGCGGGTAACTGCTCTGCCCGTTTTGCAGCTAAACTCGTGTCGGTTGACCCCGCGAAAAACTATCCGCTTACCGTTAATACACATTATCCTATTCTTCAACTCGAAACGGCGAACGCCGAGGTCGGTTTTCGCGCCTGTAATATATCGACCTCTTTCGCCGTCGCAGACGAGTATTTCAAGCAAATAAAGCTCTGGCGTTTCCGCGCTCCAAAGGCGCGGCTTCGCTATCGTAAAGGAAAGCTCCTGCTCGTTTTCGCCCGCTTTAAGCGTAACGGGCTTAGAAGCCGCTACCCTCTTATCAAGCGACGCGGAAAGCCTTACCTCCTCGTTCACTTTCGACTTTAGCCTAAGCTTAACCCTTACCGTGGCGCTTTCAAGGTTATCTGAAAGCGTACAGACGGTATCTATATCCTCGATAAAAACCTTGTCCTCTTTTATAAGCTCAACGCTTCTGAACAGCCCGAAAAAGCGCCAGAAATCCTGGTCCTCGAGCCAACTCGCGGTAGTAAATTTCACCGCCATAACCGCAATAAGATTTCTGCCAGCTTTTAAGAACGGCGAAAGGTCAAACTCCGAGGGGGTGAAGCTGTCCTCAGAGTAGCCGACGAAGGAGCCGTTAAGCCAGACAAATATCGCGTTTTCCGCGCCGTTAAAACGAACTCTCGCGCCGTTTTCGTTAAATCCTAAGGGCAGCGAGAAGGTTTTTATATATACTCCCGCTGGGTTGTGGCTTTGTGGAACTGCGGGCGGTTGTAAAGCCTCGCGCCCGCTCCACGGGTACATAATATTTACATACTGCGGTTTTCCGTAGCCCGAAAGCTCAATATGCGCGGGCACGGTTATTTTATCCTTTATCCCCTCACCCGAGGTAATAAAAGAGTAATCGACATCCTTTACGTTTTCGTAGTAGCGAAACGACCATTCGCCGTCGAGCGATAGCGGTGCGATAGTTCTTCCCTTTTCGTCGATTGTCTTATGGTCGCTTCGCGCTGAAAGCCTATTAACAGCGAAAACCTTTGGGTCGTTTATCCACTTGATATTAAACCTTTCCGCTCTTTTCATTGCCTCTCCTTTCGGATTTCTTTACCATAAAAATAACACATTTAGTAAACTTTATCAAGACGTTTACTAAATCGAGTCTAAAGCACTTCCCTTTTTCTGAAAATCAGTTATAATGAACTTATAAAGGGGGCGGACGAATGGCAACAATTAAAGATATTGCGCTCGACGCGGGGGTTTCTCCCGCAACTGTTTCCCGCGTGCTGAACCACGACCCTACAATAAGCGTCAATAATTCCACAAAGCTTCGTATCTTTGAGTCGGCAGAAAAGCTCGAATACAAGAAGAAACGCAATTCGAGCCCCGGCTCGCCGTCGCGACTTAGTATCGCGATTGTGGACTGGTACAGCGAGGCGGATTTGGTCGAAGACCCTTACTATCTCTACCTAATGACGGCGGTGGAGAAATTTTGTATGACAAACAATATAAACACCTTCAAGGTCGCGAAGGTGGAGGACCGCTACATAAATTCAGTAAACATAAAGCCCGACGGGATGATAGCGATAGGCAAGTTTCCGCTAAGCGAGGTGGCTCAGCTCGTAGAGATAACCGAAAACATAGTTTTTCTCGATTCCTCTCCCGATGATTCCCGCTTCGATTCGGTTATACCAAACATTAAGCTCGGCGCGCGTATGGCGCTTGACTATCTGCGCTCGCTCGGTCACACCAGAATAGCCTTTATCGGCGGCGCGGTGCGCGGCGACAGGGCTGAGAGGGCGCTCGACATCCGCAAAAGCACCTATGCGGATTATATGACTGAGGCGGGGCTGTACGACGAAACGCTGGTTTTTGAGGGCGAGCGACTCTCCTACACCGAGGGGTGCAGACTCGCGGAGCTAATGCTAAAGAGCGAAAAGCTTCCCACCGCCGTGTTCTGCGCAAACGACACGGTAGCGACGGGCGTGGTCTCTACGCTTTCAGCCGCGTCGGTTAAGGTGCCCGAAGAGATAAGCGTGTTGGGCTTTAACAACCTTGCGTCGGTAAAATATACAAACCCGCCGCTTTCCACCGTTTCCATTCCTATTGAAACGATAGCAGAGCTTGCGCTTGAGGCGGTGCAGGGCAATATAACACACAAATATAACGTACCCAAAAAAATTCAGGTCTCGACCCAGCTAAAGCTTAGAAAAAGCTGCGCGGCGCCGAGAGAATAAGATAGGAATATAAAAAAAGACTCTCAGGACAGCTCCTGAGAGTCTTCTTTTTTCTGTTCTTTATTTTTGTTCAGTCTATCTTCAAGCTTCTTGTTGATAAAAAGACCGATAGCCGCAAGCACCGCGCCGATAAGGAAGTAGATTATCGACATTTTTATGTTGCCGTCGTAAAGTGCCGCGCCAGAAAGCGTGGAGGTTATAATCGAGGGTATTCTCCCGAAGACCGCCGCCATAATAAACTTCCTCGGCTTTATCGGCACGAAGGGACCGAAGTAGGTAAGTATATCCTTGGGCGTACCGGGTATAAGAAACAGTATGAATACCAGCCGAAACGCTGTATCGGGATTCTTTAAAAACTTAAATTTTTCAAAACGCGGGTCGTTTTCGACGCTTTTCGCGCCAAACGAGCGAACGCCGTAGTAGATAGCCAGCGTACCGATAAAGATACCGAGAAGGCAGAGAACCAGCCCCCACCACGCGCCGAACAGCACGCCCGCCGCTATCTCGATAGGCTCGCCCGGAAGAAAGGCTGCAAAAATCTGAAGCAGCTCCACTCCGAGGAAGATAAGCACTCCCCAACCGCCGTAGCCACGAATAATCTCAACAATTTCTCCAGACTTAATTATGGGAAACAGCTTTACTGTGGCATATACAAGCGCCGCTACAATTACCGCGCCGAGCGCTATTTTTAGTATTGTTTTCTTCTTCATTTCCTACATTCCCACGTTGTGCATTCGCTGCATTTTTTATCGCCCGAACAGAAGCCCTTGCCCTTCTCGCTGACAGGGTAGCCTTCGCTCGCGGCGGTTTCGCTAAAGCCCACCGCGGCAGTTATGGTTTTTATCGGAAGCAGCATACCGCTTTCGGTTAGCTTTATCTCCTGCTCACAGCCGCCGAGGTACTCCATAATAGATTCTTGGGCGCTTATGCTCCAGTCGCCGTAGCCCGGGCTAAAGCGAAGTGTGGAAAAGAGCCTTTTAGATGAGCCGCGTGTTTTTAGATAATCGCAGAAGCTGTCCGCCGCCGCCTCAGCCGCATATGAGCCGAGCATATCCGCTATCGCGCCCTCGTATAGCTTTCCGCTTCGTATTAGGCTTTCCGACGCGCCAGAAAGCTTTTCGCCCGCCGTCACCGCCATTATTACAAGTCGCTTACAGCCCTGAAGCCCCTTAGAAACATATTTGCTTTCTATTTTAAAAGCATCTGAGGTCTCGATGACCCCGTTCCTATTTTTTGTTATTATACCTTCGCGCCAGTATACTACGGGCTCAAAAAGCCGCCAAAGTTTGTTTACCGTTTCGGGGTCGTCGGGACAGCCCGCCGCGGCGACAATAAACGTTTTCGCGTCAAAGGGAACAAAAAACCTTTTAAGGCAGTTAACCTTCATTGTTTTCCCACCGTTCAAGTAGTCGCACCGTGGCTATAGCGTCCTTGCCATAGCCGTCTGCGCCCGCCTCTTTTGCGAACTGTTCGGTAATTACCGCGCCACCCACTACTACCTTTACCTCAGGTGCGGTCTTTCTGAGAAGAGCGATTACGTCAGGTATCTCCTTCATAGTTGTGGTCATAAGCGCGCTCAGCCCCAAGTATTTCGCCTTGTGTTCAACAACGGCGCTTATAAATGTCTCGGCGGTAACGTTCTTTCCGAGGTCAACCACATTGTATCCGTGGTTGCGAACCATTACAGCCACCATATTTTTTCCTATATCGTGTATATCGCCCTTAACGGTACCTATTACAAAGGTTGCCTTCGCGTCGCCACTCGAGTCACCCATATATTTTTCCAGCACGCAGAACGCCCTTTCGGCTGTTTCGGCGCTAAGCATAAGCTGCGGTAGGAAAAAAACGCCCTTCTCGTACTTTTCGCCGACCTCGTTAAGCCCCGCAATTATACCGCTATTTATTATCTCAAGCGGCGATATACCGTCGGCGACAAGCCGCTCCACTGTCTTTTCTATAGCCATGCTTCCCGTAACGACCTCTCGCGCGGCGTTTTCTACGCTTACGTTTTCGGGAGCCGTATATTCTACTTTCTTTTCCTCGCCGCTCTTCTTCGCTATGTACCGTGCCGCGCCAGCGTCGCGCCCAGAAAGAAGGGCAGCGGCATAAAGACTGTCAACCATTTTGCCGTCAAGCGGGTTCATTATAGCTGCATCAAGCCCCGCTTCTATCGCCATAGCGAGAAATGCGGAGTTTATTACGTTTCGTTCGGGAAGTCCGTATGAAACGTTGCTTACGCCCAAAACGAGATTGACGCCTAAGCTTTTAACGAGCCGCATACTCTCAAGGGTAACCGACGGAGCCTTTATGTCGGTTGCGACCGACATAGTAAGGCAATCTACAAAGATATCCCACCGCCTAATTCCGAGCTTGTCGCAGCGTTCAACTATCCTTTTTGCTATCTCGAAACGCCCTTCCGCAGTTTCTGGTATTCCCTTTTCGTCAAGGGTCAGCGCAACTACACCAGCGCCGTATTTTTTTACAATGGGAAGTATAGACGAAAGGCTTTTTTCTTCGCCGTTTACGGAGTTTACAATAGCCTTGCCCGCGTAGACGGAAAGCCCCGCCTCCAGTGCCTCTGGCGAGGTATTATCAAAAACAAGAGGCGTTTCGCCGAATTGTTGGAGAAGCAGCGACGCCTTTTTCATCGCGCTCACCTCGTCAACGCCGACAGCGCCGACATTAACATCGAGCATATCAGCGCCCGCGTCAAGCTGCGCTATTGCCTCCGCTTGTACCGTCTGCCAGTCGTCGTTCCTTATCGCCTCAGCAAGTTTTTTGCGTGCCGTCGGGTTTATCCGCTCGCCTATTATACATACGGCTTCGCTTCCACCGAGCCTCTTTACGCCCTCACGCGCGGAAAATACGCCGCCTATACACGCGGTGTTCTTTTGTGGCACGAAGCCCTTTGTCGCTTTCTTTAAAAACGAAATATGCTCGGGCGTTGTGCCGCAGCAGCCGCCGAGGAAGCAGGGAGAATACATAAGAAACCTTTTCATCTCCTGCGCGAAGTCCTCCGACTTGAGCGGATATTCCACCTCCCCGCAGCATACGCAGGGAAGCCCAGCGTTAGGCTGCGCAAGAAGCGGAAGGTCGGTATACCGCGACATCTCCTCGATTACTGGCAGAAGCTCGTCAGGTCCGCCAGAGCAGTTGCAGCCTACAGCGTATACGCCAAGTGCCGACATAGTAACGGCAACCGACGCGGGAGTACTGCCCGTAAGCGTTCTTCCCTTGGTAAAAGTAAAGCTCGCGATACACGGAAGGTCGCATACCTCCTTGCAGGCGAGCGCGGCGGCACGGGCTTCGCCCACATCGCTGAAGGTTTCAAGAATAATATAGTCGGGCTTCGCCGAAGCGAGCGCTTTAATTTGGCGGGAAAAAGCTGACTTTAGTTCTTCAAAGGAAGCGTCGCCGAGCGGTTCACAAAACCTTCCTGTCGGTCCCACCGATGCCGCGACCTTACCGACGCCAAACTCCCTACACGCCTCACGCGCTATCTCGACGGCGCGGCGGTTGACTTCCTCAGTCTTATCCTCCATACCGTACTCCGAAAGCTTTATCGGTGAGCCGCCGAAGGTGTTGGTGGTAATAATGTCGCTTCCCGCTGAAAGATAAAGCTTATGAACCTCTTTTACAGTTTCGGGCGCACGAAGATTAAGCGCCTCGGGGTTTTCCCCCGCCGCAAGTCCTCTTTGCTGAAGCATTGTGCCCAGCGCGCCGTCAAAAATAAGAAGCTCCATTGCCCTTCTCCTAACGCTTTTTTAGTTTCTTAAGGTCGTAGGGGGTCTCTTGATAAACACGGTTAAGCCAGTTTGAGAACAACAGCGTTCCGTGTGAACGCCAGCGGACAACAGGCGCGTTCTTCGGATTGTTGTGGGGGAAATAGTTTCTCGGCACTTCTATAGGAAGACCCGCGGCTAAATCCCGCTCATACTCCTCCTTAAGGGTTTCGGGGTCGTACTCAAGGTGTCCCGTGACGAAGTTCCAGCGTTGGTCGCGAGTCACCGCTATACCTACGCCCGCCTCCCTCGATTCAGCGACTATCTTTAGGTCCTCCACCGCGGCTATGTCCTCGGTGCTCGATTGCGTGTGGCGAGACTGCGGCACGCAGAAAACGTCGTCGAAGCCGCGTACAAGGTCGCGCTTGCGGACTATCTTATGCTCGAAGATGCCGAAAAGCTTCTTATCAAGCAGGTGCTTCTTTATACCGTAGTAGTGATAGAACGCCGCCTGCGCGCCCCAGCAGATGAAGAGCGCAGAAAAAACATTCGTGCGGATAAACTCAAAAACCTCGCAAAGCTCCTGCCAATAGTTCACCTCTTCAAACTCAAGGTGTTCTACAGGCGCGCCCGTTACGATAATTCCGTCGTAGCGGTTATTCTTTATCTCCTCGAAGGTCTTGTAAAACTTCAAAAGATGCTCCTGCGAGGTGTTCTTGCTTTTATGTGTACCCATCTGAACAAGGTCGATATTCACCTGCAAGGGGCTGTTGCCTATAAGCCGCAGAAGCTGGGTTTCGGTCACAACCTTTTTCGGCATTAGGTTAACTATAGCAAGCTCAAGCGGGCGGATATCCTGAGATTTCGCCCGTTGCTCGTGCATTACGAAAACGTATTCTTTTTGAAGAACCTTGCTTGCGGGCAGGTCCTTTGGTATTATTACGGGCATCGCTTCTCCTGTTTACGCCTTACTAAGCGCCGCGTCTAAATCGTTGATTATGTCCTCTACGTCCTCGATACCTACCGACAGACGAATGAGGTCGGGGGAGATACCGCCCGCTAATAACTGCTCCTCAGTAAGCTGGCGGTGGGTCATGCTCGCGGGGTGTAGCACATGGGTGCGAACGTCCGCGACGTGCACCACAAGCGTCGCAAGCTCTACGCTGTTAATGCAGCGCTTGCTCGCTTCCATTCCGCCCTTTACTCCGAAAGCGACAACGCCGCTTGCGCCCTTCGGAAGATATTTCTTCGCCAAAGCGTAGTTTTTGTTGGATTCCAAAAGCGGGTAGTTTACCCACGCGACCTTCGGGTGGCTTTCGAGAAATTTCGCGACCTTAAGCGCGTTTTCGCAGTGACGCTGCATACGCACCTCAAGGGTTTCAAGCCCGAGGTTTGTAAGGAAAGCGTTAAAGGGGCTCATAGTGTTTCCCATATCGCGCAGCATTCCCGTGCGGGCTTTAGTTATATACGCCGCCTTACCGAACTTTTCGGTATAGGTAATTCCGTGGTAGCTTTCGTCAGGCTTTGTAAGCTCGGGGAACTTTCCGCTCTTCACCCAGTCAAAGTTGCCGCTATCCACAATAACGCCGCCCACGCTCGTGGCGTGACCGTCGAAATACTTTGTGGTGGAGTGGGTAACAATGTCTGCGCCAAACTCGAACGGTCGGCAAAGCACAGGGGTAGCAAAGGTGTTGTCCACAACAAGCGGAATACTCGCGCTGTGAGCGAGCGCCGCTACCTTTTCTATATCGAGTACGCCGAGCGCGGGGTTGCCTATCGTCTCAGAAAAGACAAGGCGAGTGTTCGGCTTAATATACTTCTTCATCTCCTCAAGCGGCAGCTCGGGGTCTATAAAGGTAAAGTCTATGCCGAGCCTTTTTAAGGTTACGTTAAAGAGGTTGACCGTGCCGCCGTAGAGGTTGTTCATAGTAAGAACATGGTCGCCCGCGCCGCAGATATTCGTTACGGCAGTCATATTAGCGGCTTGTCCTGAGGACATTGTAAGCGCGCCGACGCCGCCCTCAAGAAGAGCTATCTTCTCCTCGAGCCACGTAAGGCTCGGGTTTCCAAGACGTGTGTACATAGGCGTGTTGGTTTCAAGGTCGAACAGCGCCGCGACCTCATCCGCCGTGTCGTATTTGTAGGTCGTAGACTGAACGATAGGCATTATGCGCGGCTCCGCGCTTTTCGGCTGATAGCCACCCTGAATGCACTGTGTTCCGACCTTTAATTTCTTTAAATCCATCTTTCTCACTCCTTAAACGGTAAAACCGTATAATTATCAATATTTAATCTATTATATATATATTTAGGTTACTTTGTAAAGCTATTTCTTCTTTAAAATAAAACGAGCGCTTTTAATACAAGCGTTCTACGGTTGTTTCTTGACTTTGCGCAAGTTTAATTATAGTATTAATCTATCGGAGGAATGGCTATGAAAGATAACAGGGATAAAAAGAAGAAAAAGCCCTTCGGCTTCATACCGAACTGGCTGGGTTTTATTATTATCGCGGCAACACTTCTTGCCTTTGCGCTTTATATAACCGGCGTGCGCGACGATATAGAGGATTGGCTTAACTCACCCGCGCCTAAGGCTGTGGTCTGCCCCGCGGTATTTATAGTTGATTAAAAGCATTCTGCCGACGTATAAGCGTCGGCTTTTTTTGTTGCTTTGATGTAAATATTAGTTTATAATAAGTATTACTTATTGCTATTTAAGCATTTAGCTTGCCGCGAGGTTGCGGCGGAAAGGCAAGGGCGTAAGGCAGGATGGCTCAAATCGGCTCAAACACATTAAGCGTTCCCGAATACAGCGTAAACGAATATGCGAAGAAAAACCATAAGTACTGTCTTTTAATTCCGCTTTTTAATGAGGCAGAAAGGTTTGAAAGCCAGCTTGTAAAGATGAAAGACGCGGACGTTTTCTCCCTTGTCGACGTAATTATCTGCGACGCGGGCAGCACAGACGGCTGTACGGAAGAGGGGCTTCTTAAAAAATACGGCATAAATACTCTTCTTGTGCGTAAGGGCAGCGGCCGATACAGCACCGATATCCGTATGGGCTACGACTTTGCGCTAAAACGCGGTTACGAGGGCTTTATTACTGTGGACGGTAACGACAAGGACGACACCTCGGCTACCGATAGATTTATCGAAAAGCTCGACGAGGGCTTTGACTACGTTCAAGGCTCGCGCTACTTAAAGGGCGGCAAGGGAATAAACACGCCGCTTATCCGCCAGCTTGCGTTAAAAATAATAAACGAACCTGTTATGACCCTTTGCGCGAAAAAACGTCTTACCGACACCACTAACGGTTTTCGCGCTTACTCAAAGAAATTCCTCACCGACGAAAGGGTTCTTCCCTTCCGAGATATCTTCGTCGGTTATGAGCTTATCTACTATCTCCCCGTTCGCGCCTGCCGTTTGGGCTTTAAGGTAACGGAGGTGCCAGTTATACGCGCCTATCCGAAGGGTGAGGTTCCCTCAAAGGTCGGCGGTCTTGCGGGCAATCTCTACCAGCTAAGTATACTTTGGAAGATAATAATTAAAGCATATAACCCTAAGGAGAACGGCTAATGTACGTTGTTGTCGGCGCGAACGGCTTTCTCGGCTCATATATAGTTAAGAATATTCTTGAAAAAACCGATGAAGCGGTGCTCGCCACCTGCCGCGACCTTGAAAATATCTTCACCAACAGCCCGCGCGTAGAGTGGTTGCGCTGCGACATAGAACGCGAAGCCGATAGAAGTGAGCTTGTGCGGCGGGTAAACGGATGCAAAAACACGAGTATCGCCTTTCTCGCGGCGCTGCATAACCCTGACGCGGTGGAAAGCGACCCCGAACGCGCATATAAGGTAAACGTGACAATACTTGACGAACTTCTCTCTTCTTTTAGAGGAGTAAGGTGCTTATTCTACCCCTCTACAGACAGCGTGTACGGCGAAAGCGAAAACGGTTACCATTTTAAAGAGGATGACCAGCTTCGTCCCGTAAACACCTATGGAAAGCAGAAGGCGGCGGCGGAAGCGGTCGTCATAAAGCACGGCTTTAATGTAGTTCGATTTCCTTTCTTAATAGACCCAAGCCTTCTTCCCCATAAAAAGCATTTCTACGACATTATGGCGGAGAGCTTCAAAAGCGGCAAGTCCTTTGAGCTTTTTAGCGATTCCCTTCGCTCCTCGCTCAATTTCAACACAGTAGCGGCGCTTACCGTTACGCTTATGAAGGACTTTCGCGCGGATATTCCTAAGGTTATGAACCTTTCGGGTGACGACGACCTATCTAAGCACGACACAGGCGTAATGCTCGCGCATAGACTCGGCGTAAACGAAGAGCTTGCCGTGGCGGTTTCTATTGAAGACGGCGGCATCTTTAAAACCCCGCGGGCAAAAACCACCCTACTGGATAACACCCTCGCGAAAAGAACCCTCGGGCTTCGCGAGATAAAAATAAAGCTTTGACGGAGAGGTTATGAAAGCTGTAATTATGGCAGGCGGACGCGGCAAAAGAATTGCGGCTCTTAATTCCGATGTGCCGAAGCCGTTAATTGGGGTCTGCGGCAAGCCGATACTCGAACACGGACTGCTCTGCCTAAAAGAAAACGGAATAACCGATATTACCATCGTTACGGGCTACCTTGGCGAGCAGATTCCCGCCTATTTCGGCGACGGAAGTAGCCTTGGAGTCAAGCTTTCCTATTTCCACGAGGAGGAGCCGCTCGGAACGGCGGGCGCGCTTTACTACCTAAAGGACAAGCTTCAAGAGGATTTTTTACTTCTTAATGGCGACATTATCTACAACGTTGATTTTTCGCGTATGCTTAATTTTCACAAAGAAAAGAACGCGCTTGCGACTCTTTTTACACACCCAAACTCCCACCCCTTCGATAGCGCATTGATTATTACCGACGACAGCGCCCGAGTAACCTCGTGGCTTCATAAGGAGGAGCCGCGCGGCGAGTGTAAGAACCGCGTAAACGCGGGGCTTCATCTATTATCAAGCACGCTTTTAGCGGGGCTTACCGAGCCTAAGAAAACCGACCTTGACAGGGATATTTTGAAGCCTCTTGTCGAAGGCAAAAGGGTCTTCGCCTACGACTCGCCCGAGTATGTTTTCGACGTGGGAACACCCGAACGCCACGCGCAGGTGACAAGGGATATCCTTTCAGGCAAGGTGGAAAAGCGCAGTCTTGCGAATAAACAGATAGCCGTTTTCGCTGACCGCGACGGAACGCTTAACGTGGAGAAAGGCTTTCTTTCGCGTCCTGAGGATATCGAGCTTCTTGACGGCGTTTCCTCGGCGGTTGCAAGGATAAACAAAAGCGAATATCTCTGCGTGGTAATAACCAACCAGCCAGTAATCGCGCGCGGCGACTGCGACTTTGATACACTTAAGCAGATACACAACCGTCTCGAAACCCTTCTCGGTAACGAGGGCGCGTATATAGACGACCTTTTCTTCTGCCCTCACCACCCTGATAAGGGCTTTGAGGGTGAGCGTGCGGAGCTGAAAATTTCCTGCCGTTGCCGCAAGCCCGAGCCGGGTATGATACTCGACGCGGCTGAAAAGTATACCATTGACCTTTCCCGCTCGTACATGGTTGGCGACCGCGCCACAGATGTGCTTTGCGGAATAAACGCGGGCTGTAAGCCTGTTTTTATCGGAAAGAAAGCGACCTTGCTTGAAAAGGAAGAAACACGTGAGCTTGCAAGCACCGTCCCCTGCGTGGATTCCTTCGCGGATTTTGTATCCGATATTCTAAAGCTTAGTTAAGGAGAAAAGCCGTGCTTATTGTACAAACCCCACTTAGAATGTCCTTCTTCGGCGGTGGTACCGATATCCCCGAATACTATGAGGAATACGGCGGAAAGGTGCTTTCCACCACCTTCGACAAGTACTGTTTTCATACCGTACGGTTTTTCCCGCAGTTCTTTCCTTATAAAAATCAGCTTACATATTCCAGAATAGAGCGTTTTGAAAAGGCGGACGAGGTAGAGCACCCCGCCGTGCGCGAGATACTGAAATTCCTCGATATTGACAAGATACAGATTACCTACGACGCGGACCTCCCCGCTCGTTCGGGACTTGGCACAAGCTCCTCCTTTACCGTAGGGCTTCTAAACGGGCTTCATTCTCTCCGTGGAGAATTTGTGGATAAAATGACACTTGCGAAAGAGGCGATATATGTCGAGCGCACCCTTTGCAAGGAGGAGGGCGGCGTACAGGACCAGCTTGCCGCTTCCTTCGGCGGGCTTAACAAGATGAGCTTTACAGGCGACGGCTTTGAGGTCAACCCCGTGGTAGTAAATGCTCAGAGAAAAAAGCAGCTTAACGAAAACCTAATGCTCTTCTTTACGGGCTTCGTTCGTTTTTCTGGCGATGTTATGTGCGAGCAGGTGAAAAAGGCAAAGAAGAACGCAAGCGACCTTGCCGAGATGGTAAAGATGGTGGACGAGGGCGAAAGGATACTTACAGGAAACGGCGACCTAAACGATTTCGGGCGGCTTATTGATTACGGCTGGCAGCTTAAGCGCTCGCTCGCAAGTAATGTAACCAACGACACGATAGACGCGCTTTACGATAAGGCAAAATCGGCGGGCGCTATAGGCGGAAAGCTTTTAGGCGCGGGCGCGGGCGGTTTTATCCTTTTATACGTTGAGCCCGAGAAGCAGCAGAGCGTAAGAGAAGCGCTAAGCGAGCTTTTGTGTATCCCCTTTGAGTTTGAAAACAGCGGCACTAAAGTAATATATTATAAACTGTAAACGAGGCTGAAATTATGGCAAAAAAAGCGTTAATAACCGGAATGACCGGTATGGTCGGCTCTCACCTTGCTGATTTTATTTTAGAGAACACCGACTGGGACATTCACGGAATGCAGCGGTGGAGAAGCCCGCTCGACAATATAATGCACCTTATGGACAGGGTGAACGCCCATGACCGTGTTTTCGTTCATTATGGCGACCTTAACGACCAAGGCTCGCTTATTAAGGTGCTTGAGGAGGTAAAGCCCGACTATATCTTCCACCTTGCGGCGCAGAGCTATCCGCTTACAAGCTTCACCGCGCCGATAGACACCCTTAACACAAATATTCTCGGAACCTGTCGCCTTTTGGAGAGCATACACCTTTTAGGAATGGACCCGCTAATACATGTTTGCGCCTCGTCCGAGGTGTTCGGAAGGGTTTCAGCCGACAAACTGCCGATTAACGAGGAGTGCGGCTTTCAGCCCGCCTCGCCTTACGCTATCTCTAAGGTAGGCACCGACCTTGTTGGACGCTACTATGCTGAGGCATATGGAATGACGGTTATGACCACCCGTATGTTTACCCACACGGGACCGCGGCGCGGCGACGTTTTTCACGAAAGCACCTTCGCGAAGCAGATAGCCATGATAGAAGCGGGGCTAGTCGAGCCAGTAGTTAAGGTTGGTAACCTTGAGTCACTTCGCACCTATGCCGACGTGCGCGACGCTGTACGCGCTTACTATATGCTTCTTACCGTAAACCCGATAAAGGGCGAGTATTACAATATCGGCGGCAGCTACACCTGCAAGGTCGGCGATACGCTTAATAGGCTTATCAGCTTCTCAAACGCAAAAGACAAGATAAAAATTGAGGTTGACCCTGCGCGGCTAAGACCTATCGACGCTGACCTACAGGTTCCAGACTGCTCAAAATTCACCGAGCATACGGGCTGGAAGCCTGAAATTTCCTTTGAAAAGACTATGCTCGACCTGCTTAATTATTGGCGGGCAAAAATAAAAATGACCGGTGTTTATATTGACCGGTAACGAGGAGAGGCTATGGCTTGTTCCCTTAACCAAAACGCGCTTAGCGTCTATGAGGAATATCTTGCAAAGTACCCCTTTCTTTCTGATATAGGCGACGAGCTTCTTTCAGCCTATAACGCCATTGACGGCGCTTATAATTCTGGCAAAAAGCTTCTTATCTGCGGCAACGGCGGAAGCTTCGCTGACGCTGAGCATATCGTAGGCGAGCTCGGCAAAAAGTTTTGTACCGACCGACCGCTTTGCGAGGATATGAAAATTAAGCTTAAAGAGCAGGGCGAAAGGGGCGATTACTTAAGCGAAAAGCTTCAAGGCTCGCTCAGAGCAATTAACCTCGGTGCTCACCAGTCGCTTATGACGGCGGTTGCTAACGATACCGATGTGAAAATAGCCTATGCTCAACAGCTTTCGGTCTTTGGCGACGAGGGCGACGTTCTACTCGCGATTAGCACAAGCGGAAACTCCGAAAACATAATTCTTGCCGCAACGGCAGCAAAGGCGTTCGGAATTAAGACGGTGGCGCTTACGGGGCAAGACGGCGGACAGCTTCGAGATATATGTGACATATGTATTCGCGTACCTGAGCAAAGCGTTTACTTTATTCAAGAAAAGCATATTATTGTTTATCATCTGATATGCGCGATGTTGGAGGCGTCACGTTGGAAAACCTAAATAAACGCGTTGCGTTTATTTAGGTGGCAAATTTGTGTCTTCGCGGTCGCTGACCGCGATTTCGGTAAACCGAAACCGCCACAAAGTTTGCTGCT
>CAYWJF010000007.1:33858-43331 GCA_964458545.1 uncultured Oscillospiraceae bacterium
TCGCGGTCGCTGACCGCGATTTCGGTAAACCGAAACCGCCACAAAGTTTGCTGCTCACAGATAACCTTTTCTTTAAAACAACTTGCGTTTATTTAGGTGGCAAATTTGTGTCTTCGCGGTCGCTGACCGCGATTTCGGTAAACCGAAACCGCCACAAAGTTTGCTGCTTACAGATAACCTTTTCTTTAAAACAAGTTGCGTTTATTTAGGTGGCAAAACAACAGATTATAATGAGGAGTTTTAGCATATGAAACTTATTGAAATACTTGAGCCTGATTTCAGCTTTGAGGACGAGCGCGGAAGTCTCGTTCAGCTCGTGCGCGAGGGCTATCGTCAGGTAAACGTGGTACGCTCAAAGAAAGGCTCTTTCCGTGGTGGGCATTACCACAAGCTGACTAAGGAAGCCTTCTATGTAGTGGAGGGCTCTTTCATACTTGAAGCGGAGAAGGACGGCGTTAAGGAAGCGCGGACCTTTTCAAGCGGCGAAATGTTTTTGGTTAACGAGTATATCGTCCACAGCTTCAGCTACCTCGAGGATTCTATACTTGTAAGTATGTACAATAACGGAGTGGAATACGGCGACGATAAGGATATCTTCAGCAAATAAAACAGAACAAACGATGAGCCCCCGTGAATATCACGGGGGCTCATTTACTATGCCTCTTTTGTTTTATCGAGAAGTCTTGTCAGCCATTCAAGGAAGGGCTCGCCGCCATAAACAAGGAAGATAAGCCCTACCGCGCCCGCGGGCGCGAGATACAAAAGATATGTACCGATACAGAAGCTTGAAACCTCAATATATGAAATCATCACTATTCGAAGAAGCACCGAAAGCAGTACGCCAAATATAGCCACGCAAAGCAAGCCGCCGCTTGTAAACTTCTTCTCCTTAAGCTCAAAAACCGTCTTTTTAATATCAGCGAGCAGTCGCTTGAAGCCGAAGAAGATAAGGAACCAAACAAGTAATCTGTAAAGCCACGTTATGAACACAAAGGCAATCTCCGCCGCGATATGCCACGGGTAATAGTCCGCCTCGCTTGTACCCGCCTTCGCAGAATAGCTTGCGCGGGTAAGGGTAAAGTCTGAATATACCTTCGCTTGCTCGGGCGTTGCGTAGCTAAGCTCGGCGAGCGACGAGGTCTGTTCAAATAGCACGAGCGTTTTTAAAGAATTCAATATCTCCTTAACCGTTTCGCCGAAATAGATGCTGTCGTACGGCATAAGGGTCGCGCTCAAACCCGAAAGAAGTCCGCCCTTTGTAAGCTCCAACCTGCCGTTTTCACTCGCTTCGGTAAGCTCGGCGGTAACCCTTTTATAGAACTCCTCCGCCTTCTTAGCCGTGTCGGCTTCGCCGCTTTCATATGCCGCGCGGCGCACCGCCCATATCACCCCCGCGCTGTTGTACTCGCCCGCTTCTGCGCCCGCCGAATAATCTCTGTGGTATTCGTCGCTGCTTAGATACGGTTCAAGCTTCGCAAGCGACGGCGACGCTTCATATAGCTTGCTAAGCGTTTCCTCGCAAACCAAAACGTGTTTATGCGGTATGTCCGTGTCGGCGCGCACCATAAGCGCCATAGCCTCTTTAAATTCGGCTGAGGTGTAATCGCTTATTACGAAGCGCCCGTAGTATCTATTGTTCATAGCCTTGTAAGCGCTCGTGCAGACAAAGAACACCGCCACGCCAACAAGCGGAATTAAAAGACGAAGAAGCGTCTTCTTTGCGCCTTCCTTTTTGCAAACGGCAAAGATAGAATAGATTAATACCGCGCAGACACCGAAGGGAAGTATCCACACCGCGTCGTCCTTAGTAAGCCACGAAAGTCCCAAACCAAGTCCCGCCGCAAGCGAGTAAGCGACGGTGGACTTTATCGCGTCCTCTATTCTTAGAAGGACACCTATAACGCCCGCGAAGAAGAGCAGGCAGAGCGACGGGTAGATATTGTCTATATATACCCTTGTCGTAAAGGTCGCAAAGCTATAGGGTGAAAACCACAGTATAAGGAACGCCGCCAAGCGGTAGAGCCTGTTTTTCAGCTTCGGCGAAAGGGCGTTCATCATAACAATACAGCCGACAAGGTACAAAAGCTGACCGCCGATAAGGTACGGGATATGAAGCAGGTTTAAAAGCCAGAGCCATACGGCGAAAAACATATGCTTCGCCATAGCGCACCAGCTGTATGCGCCGAGCCATTCGCCGTTTTTGATACTGTTCGCGGCGGCAAACATCAGCTCATCGTCTATCGGCGCGGCTGAGGGGTAAATCTGTATCATCTGGAAGCCGACGAGAAATATCTTTATAAGTATAGCCGCCGTCAAAAGAAGAAGGAACTTTCTTCTGTCCAAGTCAGCCGTAAGCACGGACCTTATCGCAGGTAACAGCTTTGTTTTTTTACTCTTATCCAACTTTTTCTCCCCTGTCGGTTTGTTGCGGTTACTTTACTATTTCGTAAACTTTGTCCAGCGCGTCAGCGCTTTCACATGGTATGTCGGGCATAACCAGCTCGCCTACCTTGCTGTTGTCTACGCGGGTAAAGTCTTTAATAGATACTGAAAAATAGATATGCGCGTTCGGCGTCATAAAGATTGCTATATCTCCGTAGCCTGAAGGGTCATTCCCGGGCGCGACACCTACAATCTTTCCTATTCCGTTATCCTTAGTATACTCAGCGAACATCATAGCTGAGCTAAAGCTGACGTTCGAAGTAAGTATATATAAATCGCCATTAAAGGTAAGCTCATCAAATCTGTTGTTCTTGTTATAGCAAGGCTTGTCGCTACCGAACATAAGCGGACCAACCCTAATTTTAGAACCCTCGGTATAGAAACCATCAATATCAAGATAACGGTAGAAGTGGTTAATAACCGAGGAGTTTCCGCCGCCGTTATCTCTAATGTCCACCGCTATATTCTCAATTCCGTTCTCCTTAACCTCGGTAAAGAAATCCTTAACCGTGCTTTTATATTCGCTATTATTTCTGCAAGAGGTAAGGGTGAGAATACCGAGTGAGTTTTCTTTATCTATCTCGTAGTAAACAAAGGAAGCTCCGCCATCATTCCCAAAATCCGAATTATAGTAGGCGTCGTATTCGTCGTAGCTTACGAAGTCCTTCGCGTAGTAGGTTAAGTCCTCAATATTTCCGTTCTCGTCCTCATAGGTATAGGTAACGCCGTCGTTTACGTCGATACCGAGGAACGCGAGCCCATCGTCCCGCGAGAGAAGCCACATCATACGCTCTAAGCCGTAGTCCTCACTTTCAAAAGAAAAAAGGTCTTTGTTCTTCTCGAACAGCTCGCCCATATCCATACCGTTAATCTCGTTGACCCTTTTGCCTAAAGCCCTATTCTCATAGGTGTAAAGCATATATCGGGTGTTGTGCTCGGTGACATACGCGCCCGTGTGTCCGTCGCGCATAGAAGCGAGTATTCGCTCTATAGCCTGATGCAGCTCGTTTACCGTCACCTCGTCCTTTAGCTTCGCCGTCTCACGCTCATAGGCGCTTTGAAATTCAGGCGCCATTCCTTTAATACAAGCTGGGTGTACCTTGCCGACAAGAAACATTACATAGTCAATATCGCGCAGAGCCTCTTCTTTAGTGAGCGTCTCATTATAAGCGAGTGTCGGCACGTTTTCTTTTTTGTTCTGTAGAAAGTACGGGTTAAACACCGTACCGCCGATAACGCAGAGAAGCAAAACCGCGACGCCTACCCAAATAAGCGTCTTCTTCCAGCGCTTCATTTTTTTCTTTTCCATAAATGCTCCGAAGTATATATTGTATTAATATAATAAAGCAAGACGTATTTATTTGCAACACAAAAGACCCGCAAAAGCGGGTCTTTTGTTCGGTGCGCTTATTTTGCCGTGCCTGTAATAATCGCTGCGCGCTGGACTATGAACCAGTTAATAATTGCCGTAATAATGCCCATTGATAAGAGTACAACTATTGCTCCCGTCGGATTTGAGGCGAAGTTAAGGACGCTTTGAAGCGCTCTTCCGAGCCAGTCAAACCAGCCGAATGCTGATATTGAAATGGGGATAAGAATTAATAACAGTATAGGCGTTCCCACACCGACGACTATCTTCATAATCTTGCTAAGTCTTAAGAACACGAGCGAAATAAGCATTCCGCCGCAACTTACGAGGAAGAAGAGCGCGGTCATAAAGAGAACCGCCTTTATATGCTCCACAAACGGCATACCGACCGTGTCAATACTCTCAAACATTAGCTCGTATAGGTCGGTGAAGTTTAACCCCTGCTTGTTCTTGGAAAGCTCGGCAAAGAAATATATTGAAGTTTCGCCGAATACGGCAAAAACAAAGGAAATTAAGAGGTTGGTTATGAACTCAGAGAGGATAGCTGTTTTTCTTCCCACGCCATTTTGTATGAGAAGACGAAGGTTTTCTCTAATGGTGACAATACCGAGAACAAACATCGCTATCGCAGCGGAGAAGGTGAAGCCCGAAAAACCCGCTACTATGTTTATCAGCTCGCCGTTTGATTCTACCTTAAATACTAAAACGCTGAAATAGGTAAGCAGCTCTATTGAAAGCATTACAGCGCAAAAGCCAAGTATTCCTGAGTAGTTGGCTTTTATATCCCGCTTAATTACGGAACCAAGTTTACTAATCATTTTATTTATCCTCCTTATTCATAAGAGCGATAAAGTAGTCCTGCAGCGGCACAACACCGACTTCAAGCGTCGAGGGAACCTTATTGGGTGCCGCACCCTCTATACAAACGGTGCTGAGACCGCCGATACCAGCTGTTGAAATAACCGCCTTGCCGCGCGAGAATTCCTCTACCGCCGACGCAGGACCCGATACCGAGTAGCACCCCTTAGTGAGCGTTTCAGCCTCTACGTCCTTAATAATCCTTCCGTCCTTGATAATTACGGCGTATTCTATAATCTTCGCTATCTCCTGAATCAGGTGGGTAGAAACGATTATTGTCGAGGGTCTTTCGCTGTATTTTTCGATAAGCGTCTTATAGAACAAATCTCTGTGAATGGCGTCAAGCCCCAGCACGGGCTCGTCAAGCAGTATGTACGGCGCGTTTACCGAAAGCGCCATAATTAGACGGAATATCGAGGCATAGCCTGTTGAAAGGGAGATAACCTTCTTCTTAAGCTCAAGACCGAATTTTCCCGCGAGCTCCTTTGCGTAGGCTTCGTCAAAATCGGGATAAAAATATTTAGCTTCCTCAAACGCCTTCTTTACCCGCATAGTGTCGGGATAAAGATTTAGTTCGCCCTGCATAAACACTCTCCCGAGCGCCCTGTCGTTATTCTCTACGCGCTCGCCGTCAACTAACACCTCGCCGTCGCTTGAAAATATCCTATTTGTAATAAGGTTAAGCATAGTGCTTTTACCAGCGCCGTTGTTGCCGAGAAGTCCGTATATTCTGTTTTCCTCAAAGGTAACGCTCACGTTATCGAGCGCCGTGGTCGCGCCGAAGCGCTTTGTTACATTCTTAAGCTCTATCGACATCTTCCTTATATCCTCTCATCATCATTTCTTTTAGCTCCTCAGCGCTTACGCCGAGGTTCTTCGCTTCCCGTACAACGGGCTTAATCAGCTCGTCGTAGAAGCCTTCCTTTCTGCTTTTCACAAGCTTTTCCCTTGCGTCTGCCGCAACAAACATACCCAAACCTCTTTTCTTATACAAAAGTCCCTTGTCAACGAGAATATTTACGCCCTTTAGCGCCGTAGCGGGGTTGATTTTATATTCAACCGAGAATTCCGTTATCGACGGTATCTGGCTTTCCTCTGGATAAGCTCCGTTTAGAATTCCGTTTTCAAGGAGAGACGCTATTTGAAGAAATATTGGCTTTTCTTCGTTAAGGTTACTATTCAAACAATTCTCCTCCTTTTGGTGCTTTGGTTAGTTACTGTAGTAATTAACTAACAAGACTATACCACCCGTAAGAAGCTTTGTCAACACTTTTTCAAAAATATTTTTTTGCAAAAGGCGTTGTTTTAATAAGCTGCTTGAAGGGTACAAAAAAGAGCGGGCATCTGCCCGCTCTTTTCGTTTTGATTTTAAGCTTAAATCTTTTTTCTAAGTATGCACTGCGCTACCAAAAGGGTAATAACGGTGACATACATACTGCCTATTGCAATTAGCGCGGGCATTACATAACCTAAGCCGATAAAGACGAACGCCATAATTACGTCGCAGATTATTGCCGCGAAATACGCCGCACAGCAGGAGCTCCTTCTAATAAGAACGTTTCGTTCGTCGGTAGCCTCAATCATCTGCTCCTTCTTCTTATCCTTTGGGGTAAGCGCGTTAACAATCAAGCACACAACAGAAATTAACAGGAGGGTTCCGCCGAAGCCGGTGCAGTAGCCCATAAACATATCGTTCCCCGCGCTTACCGTTTCGGGCAAGCCGAACATTCCCACAAGACCGAACGCGCAGGTAGCCGCGCCGACAAGTCCCGCAATTATGAGATAAATCTTTTTTTCCTTGCAATTCATAGCTTTAAACATTTTTCTTACTCCTCATAAATAAATATTTCTTCTACGCTCATACTAAAATAGCGAGCGATTTTAATGGCAAGTATTATCGAGGGATTGTATCTTCCGCCCTCAAGGGAGCTTATCGTCTGGCGCGAGACCTCGAGTGCCTCAGCCAGCTCGTCCTGCTTTATTCCCCTTGCCTTTCGTATCTCTTCAAGACGGTTATTCAATTCTTCACCTCAAATAGTATTAAATAGATTTCCGACACAGCGCGCGTTCTGTGACGAAGATGAAAAGCGCTATTGTAAAGGACGCTTTACGATGGAAAGCGCTTTTTGTAAAGCACGCTTTACATTTATTATAATACACCACTTTTCTTAAATGTCAAGTGTCCTTTACATATTTTTAAAATTTTTGCTTTAATATAAAGTGCCCGTTGCTTTTACAGTCTGGTGGGTTATCCCCGTTACTGTGTTTGGTTGTTCTGCGTTAGCATAAAGAAAGTTTATTATACTTTTCGTGCGGCTTCATTCTATATAGCGCAAAAAGCGGGCGCAAACGCGCCCGCTTCTAAGAAATCTATTTGATTATTACCACGACGAACCGCCGCCGCCTCCGCCGCCGCCGCCTGAGAAGCCGCCGCCTCCGCCGCCGCCGCCACCACTGCTTGGCGAAGAGGACATAGAACGCATACTTGAGTTCATTGTTGAACTCATAAAGGTAGAGAACGCCATATAGCTACCAGCGCCTTCATACCAGTCTGGCGGGGATTGAACTATTGTTTCAAACTTCTTTATCCATTTGTTTGATACTCCCAAAACATAGGTGTAAGGAAGCACGTCATAGAAGTAACTTGGGTTTTCGTTTACAAGCTCTTCGAGCTTTGGCTTTTCAGCATACTGTAAAAACCTGCGGAAGCCCTTGATTTCGCCGTAAAGCTTGTTTCCGAGCGGTGTCCTTCTCGGCAACGCTCTTAAGCAGAAGTGGATAAGAATAATGCAGACGAATCCCGTTATGCCGTAAGGAAGATAGAAAGGCGAATAGATATAAGCCTGCGGTATCTGTATACAGGCGATTACGCCGCCGAAGAAGAAGGACCACGCGTAGATAAACAGCATAGCCTTTCCACCGTTCATAAGACAGCTTACAAGCGTGATAAGCAGCGCAATAGCTGGGAAGATTATCGCTATACTGCCATCATCAAAGCCGAAGCATTCGTTTATAGGGCGAAAAACAAGAAGAATAAAGGATACAATGGTTGCGAGTATTATGAAAAACACTCTCCAGCCGGGTATCGGCTCCTTAATCTTTGCCGTGTTTGTTTTTGAGCTAATGCTTGTATTAATCTTCTGAACCGTAGTATAAAATTTATACTGTAAATCAGAGACAGTTACGGTATCGCCTTTTTTGAACAAGCCCTCCATAAACATTCTTTCAAGCTTGTTATCCCCGTCGTATTCGCGAAGCTTTGTAATAAAGATTGAGCTTTGTTTGTTATATCTGCCGTTTGTCTGGTCGGTTATCTTTACATAACCCTTATCCGCAAGGTAGATAAGCAGCGTCATCACGTCGTTAGACTCGCATTTTAGCTTATACGCAAAGCCTACCTCGGCGCTATTCATACCCGCGGGCGGGTAGAAGGCAACAGGCTCGACAACAGGATACTCCTTGCCGTATTTAAGATAAACAAAGAAGGCATAACCCAGTGTAAGTAACGGAAGGAAAAGCATAAACGCCGTGTAAACGTCAAAATGCAGTTCGGGAATAACAAAGTACTCGTCGGGCAGTTCTGCGCGAACGGTAAGACCCTCGTAGCTGTCAAGCGTTCCAATATATCGACCTGTTATAGTCGTTCCGTTTACTTCGTATTCAATATTGTCCTCAGCGTAAGATGAATATCCGCCGTGGGTAAAACCAAGGAGTGACGGGTCAAATTCGGCGGGCATATTGATAGTAAAGGTGACGTTATCAATAGTAGTGTCCCAATTAGTGCCGATAATGTTCATATATAGCTCGTCAAAGCCCTCGGACTTGTACTTGCCAATTTTATAGTCGTAGCTGATAACATAGCTGTGTGCGCCCGTAAAGGTGCGGTCCTCGTCACCTATCTTTACGGCAAGCTCGCCGTTATCCGTATCGGTGGAATACTTTTCGCTGACGCTAAGGTTGCTGATTATAGCGCGGTAGCTTGAGCTGGTTCCGTCCGCGCGATGCAGGTCAACCTCTTTAGGTATATTTCTTATAATTCCGTGCTTACTATACTCCGCAAAGACGTCTATTCTTTCGGTAATTCTAATAACGTTATCTATACCGACGTCCATAGTCACGTCGTACGAGGTTATTTCATAGCCGTTGTATCCCGCAAATACCGCGCTCGAAAAGGAGAGCAGCAGCACCAGAACAAAGGCTAACGCCGCAAGTTTCTTCATTCGTATCCTCCCAAACTAAATTCAACAAGAACAATGTTATCACAAAATCCGCCTTTTGCAAAGCACGAAACGACATTTACACCACAAATTTCTGTTATTATGCTATAATAAACAAAAATATAGGAGAAAGCAAATGCAAACAATAGACGAAGTTAAAGAGTATTTTTCTAATGACATATACGCGACCGAAACTACAGGCATAAAGATAGACGACGCGCGCGAGGGCTACGCGAAATGCAGCGTGGATATAGAACGCAAGCACCTAAACGCTGGCGGAACAGTTATGGGTGGCGTAATCTTCACGCTCGCAGATTTCGCCTTCGCAGTGGCGGCGAACATAAACTGCGCGCATACCGTTTCGCTCGGCTGTTCTATCTCTTATTTAAGCGTATGTAAGGGGAAGCGGCTTATCGCCGAGGCAACGGCGATAAAGGCGGGGCGAAGCACCTGCACCTTTCAAGTAGACGTAAGGGACGAGCTTGGAACTCACGTTTCCACCCTCACCGTCACGGGCTTTAGAATGACAAAATAAATACCGTTCGCTTAGGCAAACGGCGATACGATTAAAAAAGACGCCCCCTATT
>CAYWJF010000008.1:0-41946 GCA_964458545.1 uncultured Oscillospiraceae bacterium
TAAAGACGCTCATAAACTTCTGACCGTCCTGCGCGCCGTGCATAAACGCCATAGACGCTCCGCCGAATATCTGCGCTCCGCGAAAGAAGCCCGTGGCTTTCTTTCTATCTGCGTGACGGAAAACGCCCTCCACGCCGCGCGCTGAAAAAAAGCCCATAGCAAACCCGAGCACAGCGGAAAGCACAAGCCCCACAAGCACCTTTACCCATTCAGAGGGATTAATTCCCTCAAAGCCGCCGTGAAGCGCTATAGCCGCGCCAGAAAGCCCCGCAATAAGCGCGTGGCTTTCGCTTGTGGGTATACCAAATTTCCACGCGAGTGTCGCCCAAACAACTATAGCGAGAAGCGCCGCGCAAAGGGCTATCGTCGCCTCGTGCGCGTCGGTGCCGAAATCGACCATATTGTATATAGTCATAGCAACCTTGGAATTAAGCGCCGTCATAACAAGAACGCCCGCAAAGTTGCAGATAGCCGCCATAATAATTGCGCTCTTCGCCTTAATAGCGCGGGTGGAAACGCAAGTAGCAATTGCGTTAGGCGCGTCGGTCCAGCCGTTAACAAGAATAACGCCGAGCGTTAGTACCACCGTAACCGCCAGTAGCGGGTTACCCAAAACCTGTGAAATAAAAGTAGATAGGCTAACGTTCATCAAATTTTCCTCTCAAGCAGCATTGCCGCTAAAATATGGTAAACAGCTTTGCCTTCGCCCTGTTTTTCCCATTCCAGATATTTATACAGAAATTTTACATTATAATCAATACACAAGTGTGCTCTTGTGCTGTTTTCCGCGAATACATACTATTTCTTTATCCTCACTAAAAAAGCCCCGCGTCAATATGACGCGAAGCCTTCTAATATTTATTTTAGTTGATAATCCCACTTACTTTTTCACAAGCACACGGGTAATTTCACCGATATACATTTTGTGATAGTCCTTCGAACCGTAAAAGTCCTTATCTATCGAGCTGTCGATAAAGCCTGCGGGGTCTATGGGCTGAACGCTAAGCTTACGGCAGACGAGAACCGTCTGCGCCTCGCCAAAATACGGCGTTTCCCCGTCCATAAGCACGGTTAGCCCCGCCTTCGCTATTTTGTCCTCATCCCGTCCCGAGGCGCTACCCATATAGCCGAGCAGCTTTGCGTTAGCCTTGTGGTCAAATACGCTCAGGGAAAAGCCGTTTGAGCTGTCTATAAGCGTTTTAGTGAAGCGGCTGTCGCGAACAAATATGTAAGCTACGTCCTTCCCCCATATAACGCCGAGTCCGCCCCACGAGGCGGTCATAGCGTTGACCCTGTCACCGCTCTTCGCGGCGATAAGCAACCAGTCCTCGCCTATCGTTTTAAAGGGGTTAAGGCTTAGCTCCTTTGGCTTTACTTCTACAAATTCACTCATCTTTTCTACCTCCTATTAAACGCCTGTTAGCATTATCTTTAGTTTGTTCCTTAAATAAGGATATCAAGAAAGGGTGACTTTCGCAAGAAAAAAAGGTCGGCAAAAGAAAAAGCCGCGGACTGCTCGTCCGCGGCTTTGGTTAATACTAATACTTGCTGGTGCTCTTCGGCTTTTTCTCGTCGTCGTAGCCCATAGCCACGACCGACTTGTCAGCCGCGCGCCACTTGTTGACGATATCCGCGTCGATAAGCGCGAAGTGGTCAACGAGGTTCTTAAGCAGGTGAGACTGACCGCTGAGCTCTTCGGAAGCCGCCGCGCTCTCCTCCGCTGTAGCGGAGTTCGTCTGAACAACCGCGGAGACCTGCTCCATACCGGTGTTGACCTGCGCTACCGCCGTCGCCTGCTCTTCCGAGGCGGTGGCTATGTTCGCCACAAGGTCCGCTACCTGCAAGGTGTAATCGACAACCGAGAATATCGACTTCGCCGTTTCGTCCGCTATCTCCGAGCCGTTCTTTACGGCGGTTATCGTTCTTTCAATAAGGTTCGTCGTGTTGTTCGCAGCCTCGGACGACTTCTGAGCGAGGTTTCTCACCTCGTCCGCTACAACCGCGAAGCCCTTGCCCGCCGCGCCCGCGCGCGCCGCTTCAACCGCCGCGTTAAGCGCGAGTATGTTGGTCTGGAAGGCTATGTCATCAATAGTCTTTACTATCTTTTCAATCTGCGAAGCAGTATCTTTGATTTCGCCCATGGCGGCAATCATCTTTTCCATCTGCTTTGAGCTGGACTGCATCTCGTTGCCCGTCTGGCTCGCAAGCTCCTTCGCCTTCTGCGCGCTCTCGTCGTTTTCCTTAATCTGTTCGGCTATAAGCGCGATAGTGGCGGAAAGCTCTTCAACAGAGGATGCCTGCTCCGTAGCGCCTTGGCTGAGTGCCTGCGCGCCCGAGCTTACCTGCTCAGCGCCGCTGTTGACCTGCTCGCTCGCGGTGTTAATTTGAAGCATTACGTCGTTGAGGTTAAACTTCAACTTGCGAAGACCGCTGAGAAGCGGCTTGTAGTCGTCAACATAAAGCTCTCTGTGCTGAACGTGGATATCGAGGTCGCCGTTCGAGATACCCTCGAAGCAGTAATCCATATCGTCTATCATCTTGCGCATGCTGTCGCATATCTGCTTGGTCGCGACACAGAGCGTTTCGGTCTCGTCACCCGTCTTGAAATGCTTGACCTCGCTCTTGAGGTCGCCCTTCGCGAGCGCGACAAGGCGCTTGCTACTCTCTTCAATAGGCTTAACGATTGCCGTTGTCTTCGCGTAAACCGCGAAGGAGCAAAGGGTCGCAAACACGAAGGAGATAGCAATTATTATCCATCTGAGAGATTCATATGTACCGTTATAGTCGCTATAATTCGTGAGCGAAACCAAACGCCAGCCGTCAGAGCCCTCTATGTCGGCAGCGGAGATAAATCTCTTTATGCCGGCAACCTTAGTCATTATGCTGTTCGCCGCGGTAACGCCGTCAGTTGTGGAGGTTTTAAGAGACGAGGCTACGAAATCGGCGTACTCTTTGTTGTTTGCGTCAAGGCTTTGTACCGTAACGCCGCCCATAACCATACTGCTCGTTCCGTCGGCAGAGTCTATCTTGCTCGCAATAATCTTTCCGCTTTTGTTTATGACGGAAACAATAGTGCTGTCGCTGATTTCAATTGAGCTCGCCAAATCGTTAAGGAAAGACTCGTTCGGAATAAAGGAAACTACGCCGATAATCTCGCCGCCCTTTATGCCGTCTTCATATAACGGAGCTGAAATGATTATTGTAAGGTCTCCCGTTACCTTGCTGATTACGGGCTCGGATATCCACGTCTTGCCCTTCATGCTTTCAACAAAGTAGTCACGGTCGCTGTAATCGGTCTCGTCAAAGATGCTTAGTCCGTCGGTGCCGATAACACGTCCGCGAAGGAAGCCGTAATCCTTTACCTTCTGGTCGATTATCTCCTGCTTGTCCTCAAGAGAAACACGCGGGTCGGCAAGGTCTGGGTTGGTGCCTATCTCGCCCACTATTCCCTTATAGTATTCAAGCTGGTTGGTAAAACGCTGAGACTCCGCCTCGGTAATTGTGGTTATGTTACCTTTAACGTTGTCCATAGCCTGAAGGCTCGAGGTAGTAAGGCTTACGGTAATAACGATTGTCATCGCTACCCACAGCAGCAGTACAAACCAGAAAACTACCTTAAAGCGCAAGCCGCCGTTTTTACGGCTCTGCTTCAAAGCGTTAACGTCTGCCTTTGCCGCGACAGCCTTCTGTTTAATTTCCGCCTTTTTCTCGTTCAATTCCTCTGCCACCTTATTCTCCAGTTTGGTTTTCTCTGTTTCGCTCATTTCAGTACTCTCCTACCTACTAAAATACGGTTTTTTAACTGTGCTCCTCTGCCGCGCACAAAACCGAGCCGCGCGGCAAATCCAATTTGCCGAAAGGGTTTATCAGTTTTGCTCTACGAAGGGCTTCATAAGCTCCTCCATAGTTTCGTTTACATACTTTACCGCGTTAACATAGGTCTGCGCGATTACGCTGACGGGAATATCGTTCGCCACCGCGCATCTTTCAGCCTTGCTCCACTCTCCGTTTTCGTAATAAACGCACATATTAAGCAGTTCGCCGCAGGGTCCCTCGCGCTTTACAAGACCGTTCTTAATGGTTTCCGCGATAGGAAGCTCGCGGACGGCGTCCTCGAGCGAAACCCCGAGCAACGCGTCCAGCGTCGAGAACATACCGAGTAGGTACGCCTCGCTTTCGGTAGCGTCGAAATTCTTAATATACTTGGAAAGCTCCTGACAGAAGACAGCGCGAAGGAACGAGGTCTTAATTAGCTCGTCGGTCATGCCGCCGTTAGGAACAAAGCCTAAAAGGTATATCCACTGCTTTAGCTGCCCAAGACCGATAACCGTAAGCGCCTGTTTTACGTCCTTTATACGGTTCGGAATGGAGAAGTACGCGGAGTTAACCATCTTGATAAGCGAGAAGGTAAGGGATACGTCGAGAGAAATGAGCGACGCTATCTCGTCAAAATCGGGCTCCTCCTTCGTTACCGCGACCATTAAGCGGAAGAAGGTGGATTGCAGATGGTCTATCTTTTTTATCTTTGAGGACTCAAGCTTCGCAATAGCCTGTCCTTGTATGTAGTCGAGGTCGTACGCCTTCGCCGCCTCGCGCGCTTCGTCTGTATCCACGTTGAACGCGGCGAGCTTTTTGCCGAGCTTTTTGCCTATACTTATTATCTTGCCCGTCTCGTCGCTGTCGAACTTTGAGAAGTCGAGCTTTATAATATCCACGCTCGGCAGGATATCGAGATGGCGGTTATTAAAGTCGAAGCCCGAAAACGCGAGCCTATACCCCTGCTTCTTATAGCGGTCGAGTATAATCTTCGCCGCGGGGTTCACGAGCACGTTGTCCTCAAACTGAATAACCAGCTTCTTTTCGTCAAACACCCGCGGAATATTCTGCATAAGCAGGTTTGGCGTAAAGGTCAAAAAGCAGTCCTTGTTGCTCAGGAAGCCCGAGCCGTCCACCTGATTGAAAAAGGACATAATTGTATTGGCTACGCGCGAGTCATTCTGGTTATAGTAGGTGCGCCCGCCCTGATAATAAATCAGCTCGTAGGCCTCAACCTTGTTGTCACGATTCAAAATCGGCTGTCGTGCAATATAGGTGTCCATCTTTTCTCCCTGAAACTTTAGTTAAGTCTTTGACCAATATATCTCTGCGGTGTCGTTATCCTTCAAAAATTCAGTATAAGGAACCGCCTTGCCGTTAAGCAGCTGAACAAGCGTACCGCTCTTCTTTTTGGTGTCTATATCAGTGAAGGCGAGCAGGTCGAAAAACTGATAATCGGTTCCGTCCTCACGCGGGGGAAGTAATAATTCTCTACCGTTAAGTATAACACGAATTTCGCTTTTTTTCTCGTTTTCTAATAAAATTTGCTCAAAACTCTCTTGAATTACTTCATTTTTTCTGTCTGTTTTTTCTATTATACTGCTTTTTACCTCTTTTTGGGAAGTCTTTTTCTCTTCTTTTTTAATAATGACCTTCACATTGTCTGCGCTTTGTAGCACATAATCGAGGTCCTGCTGCTCGTCATTGACGTAGAAATCATACTTTTTCGCGTTGTAGCTCGCGTGCTTACATAGGTCGCGAAGGGTTCTTACCTCGCTTATAGTTATTCTTTCGCCGCCGGATAGCTCATAATCCATATCCTTTTCAGCGCCGTTGACCGTGACCGTCTCGCCGATAATAATGGGCATATCGTCAAGGATAATCTCAAAGCTGTCAGGGCGACCGACTATGTCGCAGAGCTTTACGCTTGCGTTCTTTCCGCTAACGGAGGGCAAAAAGTTAATTACGTCGCCGGGCTTAACCACCGTGGAGAGGTTCGCGAGCTTCCCGTTTATCTCGATAACCGCGGGGGTGGGAAGACCGCCGTAGACGGTCTTGTGCTGACCGTTAAGCTCATAAACTATGCTCTTTCCGTTTCTGCCTATAATCTGACCGTAACGGTAGCCGCCCATCTGAAGTACGCCGAGAGCGGAATTATCCCAAATATTAAACAGGTGAAGTCTCTTGCCGTTTATCGTGACCGAGAAGGTGTCCGCCTCGTTCTGCATTACCGCAGTAATGGCTATACCGAGCGGCGTGGCGAAATCGGGGCAGAGGATATTCTCCTCGGACTCGAACATTTTCTTGATATACACGTTGCCGCCGACGGCTATCATATTTTCGTTAAGCTTAAGTATCCTCGCCACCATTGTGCGAAGCATAGGCGTTTGGCTTCCGCCGCCAACGAGGAAAACCGCCGCTGGGGTTTTACCGTTAACCTGAATTATCCGCTCGCAGACAATCTCGGCGAGCTGCTCTACGGTCGGCTCAATTCTGTCGAAGATATCCTTAGCCTTCTCGCTAAACGGCATACCCATAATGTTCTGGTATTCTATCTCGTTATCGAAGGAGGCTGCTATCTCTTTTTTTATCCTCTCGGCTGTGGGGAAATCAACAAGACACGCCTGCATAACCGCTTCGGTTATCTCGTCGCCCGCTACCGTCGCGACGGTATAGGCGCATACGCTTCCGCCCTCGCAGACGGCAATATCTGAGGTGCCCGCTCCTATATCGCAAAGCGCAAGGTTAAGCCTTCTGAGGTCTGGGGGAATTATCGCGTTCATCGCGGCTATAGGCTCAAGGGTAAGCCCAGAAACGGTAAGGTTAATTAGGTTCATAGTGGCATAAAGGCTGTCCACGACCTCCTTCGGAAGGAAGGTAACGATAAGCGAAACGCCCGCAGTTGTTCCTTTATGCCCTATAAGACTTGAAAAATCGTAGCCGTCAAGCGTGTACTTCTTTACGGCGTAGCCAACGCTAAAGTAGTTGTCGTCGTTATCCTGCTCAAGCGCAAGCTCCTCATAGGCGCTTTGCACGGCTATGCGCTCAAGCGAGGAGATGAAGCCTTGGTCAATCTCCTTGCCCTCGGGAACGGCGAGCTCGCCCTCGCTGTCTATCGTGCGAAGCACGCGCCCCGCGGCGGCTATATATACGCTGTCGAGCTTTTTGCCAAGCTTCTTCTCAAGGCGCTCCTTGACAAGAACGGCTATCTTCGCGGTTTCGGAGATATCCTCTATCTGTCCGTCCACCACGGCGCGGGTTTTGTACTCCTCGCGCTCGGTATAAAGCACACGGAATATCCCGTTTTTCATATATCCGATTATGCCTATTACGCTTCGCGTTCCTATGTCCAGCGCGAATATCAGGTTTTCGCTTAAAGCCGCCCTTTTGCCCAAAATGCCACCTCTGTATTCAACTTATTTTCGGTTGGCGTCCTTGCCTTCTTTTATTTCATCCTTCTTAGCCGTATTTAATATCTGGCAGTAGATAGCCGCGACCACCTCGTATAGCTCGCGCGGTATCGAAGCGCCTACGTCGAGCATACAAAGCATTGAAGCCGCGCTGTCGTCGCGGTATACGGGTATTCCCCGCTTCTCAGCCACGTCGATAATGCGCTTCGCCACCTCACCGTAGCCCGAGGCGATAATTACGGGCGCAAGGTCCTGCTCTAAATTATATTTTAAGGCTACCGCCTTTTCGTCAGACCTTGACATCTACACCCACCCTCTTGTACGGAAGGGAACGGAAAACCTCCATAAGCGAGCGCGGTCTTGCGAGCGGCTCTACTCTGACGGCCCCTGTTTTAAACTCCGTTTTTGCGATAATTCTCGGTATCGTATCCTTAAGCTCCGCGTACCTTTCCTCAAGCCCGTTCGGACAGAAAAGCGCGAAATCTATTATGCTCTTATGTACGAAAAACTCCGCCTCGAAGCGCCCCGCGCCCTCGACGTCGATAACCATAAGTATATGCGTGCCCTTTGTGCCGTCGGGCGCGGTGTCTCCGCTTTCCCCCTCAGGGTTAATCCATATCTCGGAAAAGGCGTTCTGCCCGTCGTACTGCATAGGCGCTATGTAGTGCAGTAACGGCGTGAAGTTACAAGGCGAGGACAAGAGGCTATGAAGTATAGCATCGGTCTTTTCGGCACTTGTGGAGCCCTTCTCGCTTTTCGCGGATTCCATAATAAGCCCCGTGAGGTTATCCATAACCTTAGAATGCTCGCCGCTCTCGCGCGTGCCCGTCGCAAGCTTCGCAATATAATTCTTTAATAGGTCGGTAAACGCCTTCTGCTCGGGCTCGGGCAGGAACTGGCGAAGCCTGAAAACCGACTCGCCCAAAAACTCGTCACTCTCATTATACCGCGAAAGGTTGTAAATTGTAATAGAGAGTATTTTGCTCATCTTCGGAGACATAAGTATGCTCTCTGAAAGGTCTTTTGCAAGACTTAATACCTCGCCCTTAAGCTCTGAAAAGCTGCTTTCCGCGCCGCTTTGTCGAAACCTTTCGACAAGCTGCTCAATACGGGTAAAAAGCTGTTTGCTCGAGGACACCGTTTCACCGAGATACTCAAGGCTGTTCGCCACGGCGTCCATTATATCGCCCTTGTTCGAGTAGGCGTTTATCGCTTTAAGAAGGTTCGCTATCGCGACTTGCACGTTCGCCCTGCCGCTGTTTTCGGCGCTGACGTTACGAAGAAAGTCAAACAGCTCGCCCTTAAAAATCGTAGATTCTGATTCCTGCGCGGAAAGCTCGCTCGCTACCTCCTCAGACGGCAGCAGCAGCGCGTGAAACATCTGCTCTATCTCCTGTGTCACCGTCTTGTTGTTAGCGGGCAGAAGCTTAAAAATCTCCTCCATAGTGTCTATGCTTCTGAGGTAGGAGATAGCCACGGCGGGGTCCTTTAAGAGGTTCATAAGAACCGTGGGCGCTTCGCTTCCGAGATAGGCGTTGTTCTGCTGTAAAAGCTCGCTTTCGTTGTGGGTGCGAATTACTCTCGACGGGTCGAGTATGTTGAACATATTCGCCGCTTCCGCGTTAGTGTTCGGCGACACAGGCGCGTTATTCGGTATAATCGGGGTCGTAACGCGTAATATGTCCGACAAGCCTTTCCCTCCCAAATATTAAAAATGCCAAAAGGCAATAGTAGTCCTTAATATAATTATCGTCCGAAATTGTATAAAATCAAGTATATTTTACTTAAAAACAAATATTTTTTGTTTATTTTTTAGTTTTCTCTTTCTTTTTGAGACGATTTGTAGCATAATTGTATTATACATCATATTGTGCAAGGTGGGTGAATTAATGAGCGCCATGGAAGCCGGCATGGAAAGCATGCTTGAAACCTTCATACACGAGACAGCTACAATGCTCGAACAGCTCGACGAAATTCTTATGGAGTCTGAGCGCGCGAAGAACATGAACGAGGACAGCATTAACAGCATCTTCAGAATAACTCATACAATAAAAAGCTCGTCCGCTATGATGGGCTTTAACGGCGTCTCTCGGCTTTCCCACGCGGTCGAGGACGTCTTTTACATAATACGCGAAACCCCCTCAAAGCTGTCTATTATATTTGATACTATCTTCGACCTTGTATTTCAAGCGTCGGATTTCTTCAAGCACGAGCTTGATTTAATAGAAGCAAACGCCACGGGCTACGAGGAGAGCAACCCCCAACACCTCATTGATAAGCTTGAGGAGCAAGCGGCGGTGCTTAACGGCTCCGCTCCGGGCGGTACGGTTAAGGTTGCACCCGGCGCTGAGAACGCCGCGCCCGTCGAGGCGCCGAAATCAGCTACCATTACCAATGTGCAAACCTTTAACGATAAGCCTCTCGCCGACGGCGAAATAAAGATACGCGTTTTCTTCGAGGACGATTGTCAGATGGAGAATATGCGCGCGTATATGTTACTGACCCAGCTTCGCAACTGCTGCAACACTCTTGACAGTATACCGAAAAGCCCTGAGACCGACGGTGGGCTTTGCGCCGAAATTATAAAGAACGGCTTCCTTATAAAATGTAAACCAACCCGCTCGACGGACGAGGTGGTTTCGGTAATAAGCAGCGCTCTTAACATTAAGTCCTACGAGGTGCTTAAGGAAGAAGAGCCCGCTCCCGCTCAAACAGCGGCTGTTTCTGGCGACGCGGCTAAGCCCACCGCTGACCAGCAGAAGACTGCGCCCGCGTCGGACAGCTCGGCACAGAAGCTAATAAGCGTTAACCAAAGCAAGCTTGACCTTCTTATGGACCTCGTCGGCGAGATAGTCACGGCGGAGTCTATGGTGCTTCGCAACCGCGACCTTGTCGGCTTAAAGCTTGATAACTTTACGAAATGTATGCGCGAGCTTCGTAAGCTCACGGACGAGCTGCAGGACGTGGTAATGTCCACCCGCATGGTGCCGCTTTACAGCACCTTCCATAAGATGGAGCGTATCATCCGCGATATGAGCAAAAAGCTCAACAAGCAGGTAGACCTTGTGCTTGAAGGTGGCGACACTGAGGTCGATAAAACAATTAACGACGCTATAGTAGACCCCTTTATGCATATGATAAGAAACTCTATGGACCACGGTATTGAGCCCGCAGACGTACGCTTGGAGGCGGGTAAGCCCGCCATAGGCAAGCTAAAGCTCAGCGCTAAGAACGTCGGCGGTGAAATCTTCTTTGACATTACCGACGACGGCGCAGGTATGGACCCGAAGAAGCTGCTGGAAAAGGCAAGCAAGAAGGGGCTTCTTACCCGTCCTATGGGCGACTACTCCGATAAGGAGGCGCTCTCGCTCATTATGCTTCCCGGCTTCTCCACTAATACCGAGGTTACCGAGTATTCCGGTCGCGGCGTGGGCATGGACGTCGTTCGAAAGAACATTGAAAAGGTCGGCGGCACGATTTCTATTTCGAGCAATGTCGGCAGAGGAAGCACCTTTACTATAAAGATACCGCTTACCCTCGCTATAGTGGACGGAATGAATATTTCGGTAGGAAACTCCATCTTCACCGTTCCCGTCACCTCTATTCGCCAGTCCTTTAAGCTTGCGGACGCTTCGGAGATTATCCACAACACGAACGGCTCGGAAATGATAATGATACGCGGCGAATGCTTCCCGATACTTCGCCTTCACAAGGTTTTCCACATAGACACCGAGGTTACCGACCTTACTGAGGGCATAATAATGCTCGTTGAGGGCGCCACCTCAAGCGCTTGTATCTTTGCGGACGAGCTTATAGGCGAATATCAGGTCGTAGTTAAGCCGTTCCCGAACTTCTTCAATTCCTACGGACTTAAGGACCGCGGAATAAGCGGCTGCAGCGTCTTGGGTGACGGCACCGTAACCTTAATTCTCGACACTAACAACCTTATCAGTCAGCAGTAGAAGGGAGAACGCCATGAGTTTATTACAGTCTGATAACGAGCTTGAGGGAAGATACCTTCATTTTTATATCGATGGCACCGTTTACGGTCTTCCCCTTTCCATTGTGCTTGAAATAATGAATATCCAGCATATTACCCAGATTCCCGACACGGCGGAATATATCCGCGGCGTGGTTAACCTTCGCGGCAAGATTGTGCCCGTAGTGGATACGCGCTTAAAGCTCGGGCTTCCCGCTCAAGCCTTCGACGACAAGACCTGCATTATTGTCGTTGACGTAGAGGATATGCGAATAGGGCTTATTGCCGACAGCGTTTCCGAGGTGGTTAACGTTGACCCTGAGAGCGTTTCCAGCCCGCCCACGGCAGGCGACAAGAAGACGCTCTACCTCGATTCGGTCACGGAGATAGACGGACACGTTGTGCTTAACCTCGATATCTATAAATTTTTGGCGAGCGACCTATCAAATATAACTAACGTATAAGAGGGCTTAAATGGTTGACGATATTCTAACTGGGCTTGCAAAGAACGCCTCAATAATAAACCTAACCGACAAGGAGTTTTCAGACCTTGCCGCCTTCGTTTACACCAATTATGGCATAGACCTCAGTAAGAAGCGTCAGCTTGTTGAAGGGCGACTAACAAGCACCCTTAAGCAACACAATTTCACCTCTTTTTCTCAGTATATGGACCTTCTTCGCACCGACCGTTCGGGCACGGAGATTACTAATTTCCTTAATAAAATAACGACTAACTATTCCTACTTCGCGCGTGAAAACGAGCATTTCGAGTTTCTTATGAAAACGGCGCTTCCCGACCTTGTAAAGACGCGGAAGGACGACCTTCGCATATGGAGCGCGGGCTGTTCCGCTGGGCAGGAGCCGTATAATATCGCTATGGCGATAGACCAGTATTTCGGCTTTCGCAAGGGAAGCTGGGATACCACGATACTCGCGACCGATATCTCCTCAAGCGTGCTCCAACAGGCGAAGACGGCAACCTACCCTATAGACAGCATAAAGGATATTCCGCCTACGTGGCGCAAGCTCTACTTCGATATACTGCCGAACAACACCGTTCAGGTAAAGCAGAAGATACGCGACGAGGTGGTTTTTAAGTCTTTTAACCTTATGAACCCTTTTGAATACAAAAAGAAGTATGATATCATCTTCTGCCGAAACGTAATGATATACTTCGACGCGGAAACAACAAAAAAGCTTGTTAAGAAGTTCTATGACGCAACTGCCGACGGAGGCTATCTTTTCATCGGTCATTCCGAAAGTATTGATAAGACCTCCTCAGGCTACGAATACATTCGCCCCGCCGTGTACAAAAAGATTATCAAGAAAGTGTAGTTAGCTAAATGTCGATACGCGTTCTTGTCGTCGATGACTCGGTCTTTTTCAGAACAAGGCTTCAATTAGGCTTGTCTGAGGACAAAGATATTAAGGTGATTTCGGTCGCCTCGGGTCCCGACGAGGCATTACGTAAAATTGATGACCTGCGCCCCGACGTTATAACACTCGACGTAGAAATGCCGGAGATGAACGGCATTGATTTTATTAAAAAAGTTTTACCCAGCTATCCTATTCCTATCGTTGTCGTTTCTTCCGCGCCCGTTAGCTCGCTTGACGCTATAAAGGCTGGCGCTGTGGAATTTGTGAAGAAACCCGAAACGAAGGAGGAGGCGTCTGGTCCTTTCATTGTGCACCTGCGCGAGGTTGTCAAGGTTGCCGCTACCGCCAAGGTAAAGGCTCACCCGCCCTTAAAGTCCGTTACAGCGGACGCCGCGGGCGAACAGCCAAAGGAGAAAGCCCTTCCCTCCCTTTCGCAGATACTCGCGTCCTCCGTAAAGCTTAAAGAGGGCGACGACACGGTAATTGCCATCGGCGCGTCTACGGGCGGAACCGAGGCAATCATTTCGGTAGTCAAGAACCTTCCGCCGTCAACGCCCGGAATTGTTATTGTTCAGCATATGCCTGCTAACTTCACTACCCTTTACGCCGAGCGCTTGAACCGCATCTGTAAGATGAACGCGAAGGAAGCGGCTGAGGGGGACAGGATAAAAACGGGGCTTATAATAGTAGCGGCGGGTGATTTTCACCTTACGGTAGACAAAGACTCGTTAGGCTACTTTATTCACAGCAAGCGCGGCGAGCGCGTGAGCGGTCACTGTCCGTCGGTGGACGTGCTTTTCGATTCCGTCGCGAAGAAGGCGGGCAAGAACGCCATCGGGGTAATTCTTACGGGAATGGGTGCCGACGGAGCCGCGGGAATAACAAAAATGCGCCAACAAGGCGCGTACACGATAGGTCAAGACAAAGAGAGCTGCGTAGTATATGGAATGCCCATGGAGGCGTACAATATGGGCGGAATTGCCCGTCAGCTGCCGCTTGACAATATCGGCTCGGAAATACTCTATCAGCTACACAAAAAATCCGCTTCCAAATAAGCTTTGGATGCGGATTTTTAATATGTCCATTCTCCCTTATTTACTGCTTTTATGACCATTCTGCCGTCGTCTGAGTGGAAGTACTGGGTCCTTCCGTAGTTCTTCCCCGTATCCTCGGCAATAATAGGAATGTGGAAGCGTTCAAGCTCCTGCTTTACAGCTATAGTATTCCGCTCGCCGATATTCGCGAGCGACGAATTGCTGACGTTCGCGAACATCTGCGCGCCGCCGGCAATTTTTGCTTTTATAAACATTCTTTTCGCGCCCGCTTGCTCCATTTTGAGTATAAGAAGCTCTATCGCCGTATCCGCAAACTTATAAAGCTGCGGGCCCGACGCTTTAAAGTCCTTGCTGGAGGGAAGCATAATATGCGAAAGCCCAGCGACCTTCGTCATCCTGTCATACAGGCATATTCCCACGCAGGAACCAAGCGCGTATGTAACTAAAACGTCGCCGTCTTTTGCGACGTTAAGGTCGGAGATTCCAACCTCTATCGTTTTACTCATCCGTTCAACCCCAGGCTATCCATAATTTTTTGTAGGGACTCAACCTCGGGTATTAAGAGGACATGGCTTGCCGCTTGCCCAATGCTCGGGTCAAGTTCATCTTCTATAAATATAATTTTGTCGCTGATATCTGCAAAGTAGATAGCGGGAACGCTCAATATCGAGCCCGCCATGTCTACCGAAAGACTTGGAACAGAGATATTAATATCAAGACCCGTAAGCGCGTTTATGGCGTTTACATAAGACGCCGCCATAATGTTTCCAACCTCACGGATTGCCGATTCACTCATCTCGTCGCCCGAAATATTGTCCTCCATTTCGGTACCGAGAAGGGTGCTTACTACCATATTCGCGAATTCCTTTTGAAGAAGGAACATTATCATACCCGTTACCTCGCCGCTAAGCGAGAAAAGAAGCCCCGCTAAGAGCTGCTCGGGTCCGCCGAGCTTACTAACAACGGTCTGATAATCGAGAAATTTAACGCTCGGTACGGCTATATCCACAGGCTTTCCGAGCATACTCGAAAGTGCCGACGCCGCGTTTCCGGAGCCGATATTTCCTATCTCCTTGAGCGCGTCGCGCTGCATTTCATTTAAATCTTCATAATTGATTATTGCCATCTGCCTCTACTCTACTTCCTAAGGTTATTTATCGTCTGTTCGTTCTCGTCCGCCGTTTGCAGCACCTTCGCGCTTGCTTGATAGGCGCGCTGGGCGGTAATCATGCTTGATACCTCGTCGGTCAAAACCGTGCCAGACTGCTCAAGCGTATTATTCATTATTGTATATGTTCCGTTCGCCATAAGGGTCGCCGCGCCAGACTGCTCGTTCACGGTAAATTTGTTGTCCGCTTGCGGAGTAAGCGCGTTGGGGTTCGCTACGCTGAAAAGACCTATCTGGTCCATAAGCGCGCTGTAGTCAATGTCGTCTATTCCCGCGCTTGTGTCCACGGCTATACGCTGGTTCTGTCCGTCGAGAATATAACCGCCGTACATTGAAACAAGGTAAACCGCGCCGCCCTCAAGCGCGAGACCGAACTCGCCGTTTCTTGTGTAAGCCGTCTGCCCGTCGGTCATCGTCGCGAACATTCCGTTCCCGACTATAGCGAAATCCAGCGGGCTTTGGGTGGATTTAAGCGAGCCCTGTGTAAAGTTTATACCATTGTCCACCGCCTTTACTCCGTAGCCCGTAAGCGGGTTTTCGGGAGTATTGACGTACATTTCGCCCTCAAGCAACGAATTAAAGCTTGTCGTGCTTGTTTTATAGCCTATTGTGCTGACGTTCGCTACGTTTCCGCCTATTACGTTCAGCTTCTCCTGATAAGCCATAAGACCTGTTCTTCCCGCTATAAACGCAGGTTTCATATCCTATTCTCCCTTCGTCGTTATACCGACGCTATCCTCGTCGCCGCCTTCGTGTTCATCGCGTCAATTATCTGCAGCGCTGAGCTGCAGGACTGGAACGCTCTTTGTGCTTGTATAAGCGCCGTCATCTCCTCGTTCATATCAACGTTTGAGGTTTCAAGGCTCTTATCTATCATCGAATATCTGCCGTCGGCGCTCTGCACCGCGCCGCCCGCTCTAAACATTCCGTTATCAAGCCGCTCCATAGGGGTGTTCTCAAGCGGAACGGTAACAAGGAACTTTCCGAGCGCCGTGCCGTCCGCCGCTACTACCTGTCCGTCGGCGGTAACGTTATAATCGAAGTTCTTGCCTATATTTATAGGCCCGTTCATACCCTGTACCCTGCCGTAGCCCGCGAGCTGCAAATACCCCTCGCTATCGACTGTAAAGGCTCCGTTGCGGGTAAGGTAGTTTTGCCCCGTGGGTGACTGAACATTAAAGAAGCCCGCGCCGCCTATCGCCACGTCTCCCGTGCGCTCGGTGGCCTTGATATTACCCATAGTGAAGATAGTCTCCGAATCGGTGGCGTAGTTTATAACTGAGCCCACGCCGTCACCGAGCACGGCGGAGTTGTAGCCCTCCTGCCTTCTCATAAGCGTTTCCTCAAAGCTGTCGGTAAGCAGTCTTTCCGCCTTAAAGCCCGGAGTTTCAAAGTTGACCAGATTGTTGCCTATAACGTCAATCTGCCGTTGGTTAGTCAGCATTCCAGAGGCAATGGTATAATAACCAGCTAACATTTACGCCCTCCTTTTTTCTTCGCCTAATCTCCCGATTCGTAGCGCTTCATAGCCTCAGCGAGCGTTTCGAGAGCCTTCTTTCTTATCTGAGATACCCGCTGTAGCGAAATATCGAGCACCTCTCCGATTTCCTTCATATTTAAGTTTTCGTAGAAATAAAGTGACACGACCTGCTTTTGTTTGGGCGGAAGCGCGTCTATCGCCTTCGCGAGAACGCCGCGCATCTCTTCGTCCATAACGCCCGTATCAACATTGTCGGTAAGTATATTCGAGGATTTCTCAACCGCGTTTCCGTAGGTCTCCTCAAGAAGCTCCTCGAAGGAGAAGGTGTCCACCACCGAAATCTCCTGCATAAGCCCCGAAAGGGTCTTCTCACTCATTCCGAGGTGCGCGGCAAGCTCCGCGTCGGTGGGCTCGCGCATAAGCGATTGTTCAAGCTCGGAGCGCCCCTTCTTTATCTTCTTGCGTGCGTCCCAAACCCTGTTGGGAAGCCAGTTCTGCTTGCGAAGGTACTTAAGTATCGCGCCGCGTATAACGGTGTAGCTGTAGGTATCGAAGGACGCGCCCCTGTCGGGGTCGTACCGCTCTATACAGTCAATCAGGGCGATTACGCCTTGGTTGAAGAAATCCTCAAAGGGAATGTTGGAAAGCAAAATTGAACGCATATTATAGATGGCAATATTGACGCGCTGAATATAGTGCATTACGAGCTGGTTGCGAATTTCTTGGTCGCCCGTCTCTTTATATTTACGCATCAAAGCCTCCGGATTTTCAACCGGAACGTCCTTGATAGGTGTACTGCCGTATGCCAATTTCGTTTACCTCCTCCCTGAGATTAAACGCTTTTTCATATTGTGATATTGCCAAGCGACTGTATCTGCACGCTTGAGTCAATATCGTTGAACGAGAGCACCGTCACGTTCGGGTAAAACTGGTCGATAAGCTTCTTGAAATATATTCGCACTATCGGCGAGGTAAGAATTATCGGCTCTTGAACAAGCTTTTTCACCTTGTTAATCTGCTCGGTGGTGCTCGCGACTATCTTTTGAATTATCTCCGGCTCAAGCGCAAGGTAGGTACCGCCCTCGGCACGCTTTACGCTCTTAATGACCTTGTCCTCTATCGCGCTGTCAAGCCCTAAAACCTTAAGCTGGTTCGCCTCAGCGTACTTCTGGGTAATGGTGCGCTTTAGCGACTGACGGACGTACTCGGTAAGCATATCATTATCCTTAACCGTCGGCGCGTAGTCGGAAAGTGTTTCGAGGATAGTCTCGATATCGAGAATGGGTATTCCCTCGCGAAGCAGATTGCGAAGTACCCGCTGAAGCTCGCTTACCGTTACCACCGTCGGGACCGTCTCGTCCACTATGGTGCTGTCGGTATTCTTCTTGAGGTTGTCAAGTATCTTCTTGACCTCCTGACGGGAGAGCAGCTCGTACGCGTGTACCCTTACTATTTCGGACAGGTGGGTGATAATTACCGAGGTCGGGTCAATCAGCGTGTAACCCGCCATCTCGGCCTTCATCTTCTTGTCCTCGCTTATCCATTTAGCCGGCATTCCGAACGCGGGCTCCACCGTCTCTATTCCGTCGACCTCCTTGTCGGGCGAAATATCCGAAGGCGCAAGTCCGAGATAATGGTCTACCAGCACCTCGCCTATTGATATGGACTGCCCCTTCAGCTTAATTTCGTACTGGTTCGGGTTAAGCTGGCTTGAGTCCTTTAAGCGAACGGCGGGAATAACCATTCCCATCTCGTCCGCGAATTGTTTTCTCAGCATTATAATTCTATCGAGGAAGTTTCCGCCGCTGTTCTCGTCAACAAGCGGCAGCAGGCTGTAGCCTACCTCTACGCCTATGGGGTCTACGTTTAAAAGCCCGTAGACGTTCTCCATATTCTTGTAGTAGCTTACCTCGTTGGTAATCTCCTCGACCACGGGCGGCTTTACTCCGCCGTCCACGCCCGCAAGCGCCTCCTTGCTTCGGCGGTTAAGGGTAATTCCGAGGAACAAAAGCAGGGCGGAAAGCACGAGCGTCTGCCACGGGAAGCCGATGAACATAAGGAACGGAAGCGCGGCGCCCGCGATAATAAACACCTTCGGCTGACCCGAAAACTGCTTGATAACGTCAAAGTTGAGGTTGCTTTCCGACGCGCTGCGCGTCACTATCATACCTGTCGCAACCGAGATTAAAAGCGCGGGTATCTGGCTCATAAGACCGTCGCCGACGGTGGAGATGGCGTAGGTGTTAATTATAGTACCAAAATCGCCCTCGCCGTTTATAAGCCCTACTACAACGCCGCCGATAAGGTTTATTATCGTAACGACAATAGATATAATCGCGTCGCCCTTTACGAACTTACTTGCACCGTCCATAGAACCGAAGAAGTCAGCCTCGCGCTGTATCTTCGAGCGGCGAAGTCTCGCCTCGTCCTCGGTGATTATTCCGGAGCTTAGGTCCGCGTCTATAGCCATCTGCTTACCGGGCATAGCGTCCAACGTAAAGCGGGCGGAAACCTCGGCGACACGCTCAGAGCCCTTGGTAATAACAATAAACTGAACAAGAACGATAATAAGAAAGATAACAAGACCGATAACAACGTTGCCCTGTATAACGAACTCGCCAAAGGTCTTTATAACCTCGCCCGCGTAGCCGCTGTTTTGAAGGATAGAACGGGTGGAGGATACGTTAAGACCTAAGCGGAAAATCGTGGTGATAAGTAGGAGCGAGGGGAAGATAGAGAACTCCAGCGGCTCCTTTATGTACATACTTACAATAAGGATAATGAGCGCCAGCGCAAGGTTGCAGATAAACATAAAGTCGAGCAATCCAGTCCCGAGAGGAACAATCAACAAAGCGATTGCGACTATTACGAATACCGCTATTCCGTTGCTGAGGAAGCTACGTTGTTTCATCTATTAAAGTTCCTTCTTTTTGAGGTTGTAGACGAAGGCGAGTACCTGCGCGATAGCCTCGTAAAACTCTCTGGGTATCTCCGCGTCCAGCTTAACCGACTCGTAAAGCGCCCGCGCGAGAGGCTTGTTCTCGGTGACGTACACGTCGTTATCCTCCGCCACCTTGACTATTCTAAGCGCAAGCTCGTCCGCGCCCTTCGCGATAACCACCGGCGCTATGCTCTTTTTACGGTCATACTTAATTGCCACCGCATAGTGGGTAGGGTTTCTTATAACTACGTCCGCCTCGGGCACCTTTTGTATCATACGACGCTGAGAGCGCTGCTGCTGCATACTGCGTATACGGCCCTTTATCTGCGGGTCTCCCTCTACTTGCTTGTACTCGTCCTTTACCTCCTGCTTTGTCATGCGAAGGTTCTTTTCGTACTCAAACCACTGGTAGAGATAATCGAGCACCGCGAGCGCCACGAAGGCGAGCCCCGTTTTTGTTGCTACGCTCATTATTAGCGCACCGACTTCGGACACTATCTCGGTAAACTCGTAATCCATAAAGCGCGGTATTTCGAAAAGCTTGCTTTTAAGGGTGGAATAGATAACCCAGATTAACACGGCAATTTTTATAAGCGCCTTCACAAGCTCAACAAGGCTTCTAAGGGAAAACATCTTTTTAAAGCCGTTCGCGGGGTTCATTCTCTCTCCCTTGAACTGGAACGCCTTAGCGGAAAAGAGCATCCGCGTCTGCCCCATTGTGGCAATAATAGCTATTAGGCAGGTAACGGCGAGGATGGGCAATGCGACCTTCGCGAAAATAATAATGAGGTCTATCGCTATTTCCTTCGTATATGAAAAGCTTACCTTTGTCTGCGTGCCCGCGAGAAGAAAGTATTTTTCCACCGCGTCGGTAAGGGTAGTTAAATCGTAGCTGGAGAGTATCTGAAGCGCATAAAAGGAGCCGAGCAGAGTAAGCGCCGTGACTATCTCTTGGCTTATTAGCACATTGCCCTTTTTTCGTTCGTCCTGCTTCTTTTTAGGGGTGGCTTTCTCGGTCTTTTCGCCCGCCATAATATCCCCCCTTTACCGCTATACTGCCGCTTGCAACAGACCTTGAATGCTAAGCATCATCTCGTTAATGTAGTTCTCCATAAATTCGCCCACGGGTCCCGCGAAGATAAACAATAGCCCGAAGCCGAAGAGCATCTTGAACTGGAAATGTATCGTGAAAATACTTATCTGCGGTATTAACTTCATTAGAAGACCCATTGACATTTCAAGGGTGAAGGACGCCGCAAGGAAGGGCACCGCAAGGTGCATAGCGAGCGAAAACGCTGAGATAAACGCCGTTAGCATAAAGCTTCCCACGTTCGCGCCGAAGCTTGTCGCGCCGATACCGATAATATCGTAGGAGGCGTTTATCAGCCGCAGAAAAACGAGGTGACTGCCGCTCGCGAAGAAATACATAATAAACAAAAACTGAAAAAGGTTACCCGAAAGGGATATCTGTAAGCTCGTGGTCGGGTCGAAGGTTTTCGCCATTGAAAGCCCGAAGCCCATATCAATCATATCGCCGACCATAAAGAGCATGTAGTAGTAAATCTGAAATAGGATGCCGCAAGCAAAACCGATTAGAAGCTCGGTTGTCATTGAGAAGAGGAGCTCGAAGGTATCCATCTCCTGCACCGCGGCGTAGGTTCCGCTTAACGTCGGCGCAATAATAAGCGACGCGAAGAGCACCAAGCCCACCCTTGCCGCTGAGGGAACGTTGCGCCTTGAGAGCAGGGGATTGAAGAATATCATTCCGCCGACTCTGCAGAAAACCAGAATGCAAACCTGTATGCCGTCGAGCAGCACCTCGTACTGAAAGCTCATACCCCGCTACCCCGCCGCGTAGGTCATAACCTGTGTGAAAAAGTCGGAGAGGCTTGTGAGCATCCATGTGCCGAGCAGTACCATTAATAGCGCTATGGCTATTATTTTAGGCACGAAGGTTATTGTCTGTTCGTGTATCTGCGTCGCCGCTTGAAACACCGCGATAATAAGACCTATTATCATACTTATAAGCAGCAGCGGCGCGGAAAGCTTAAGTATTATCCATACCGTTTCGTCGAACGCGAGGAGAATGTTATCTTTCATTTGTTTATCTCCTCCTTACGTCTTATCGAAAATTAGTAGAAGCTTGTAATTAACATTTCTATAATGAGCCGCCAGCCGTCCACCACCACGAAGAGCATTATCTTGAACGGAAGCGCTATCGTTGACGGCGGAAGCATTACCATACCGACCGACATTAGTGTACTCGCGACTATCATATCTATAACTAAGAAGGGCAAGAACAGGAAAAAGCCGATTGTAAATGCCCTTGAAATTTCACTCGTTAAAAACGCGGGAATAAGTATCTCTATTCCAATCTCTAACAGCTCGTCCGTATCACCCGCGTCAACATTGACGTTTCCCTCGTTTCCAGAAAGGGTTAAAAAGAGGTTGAGGTCGGGCGACTTGGTCTGCTTTAGCATAAATTCCTTTATCGGGTACTGCATCTCCTTGAGCGCTACCTCTTGGGTTATCTCGCCGCTCTTGTAAGGGTCAATCGCCCTTTCTTTAATCTCGCTTCCTACTGGCGCCATAATAAACAGCGATAGGAAGAGCGCGAGACCGATAATAACCTGATTTGGCGGCGTTGACTGAAGCCCCAGCGCGTTTCGCGTAAGCGAAAGCACAATAACAATGCGCGTGAAGCTCGTCATCATTATGAGGAGCGTAGGCGCGAGCGCGATAAGCACGAAGATAAAGAGTAGCTCGAGCGTTCCTATGCCGCCCTCTTCGTTACCAGCAACGTCGATATTAATCGACGCCGCGCCCGTCTTAAGCGCCACGGCGGCTATTATTAGAATAACGGTCAGTAGCGCGCTCAGCGTAAAGATGAGCTTTCGTATCTTAAGCGACTGTACGGCTTTTTTCTTTTCAGTTAACGCCTGAGTCTTCTCCATCCTCACTACCGCCGGTTTTTTTACCGCCCTTCGTCTTTATAGCTTCCTTCAGCGTATCAAAAAAACTTACCGCCTTCTCCTTTTCCGCCTCGTCCCACTCGAAGGAGTCTGGCGAAAACTCGCCGAGCGCCGAGATGGTCTGAGGCGTAGCGCCAAGAAGGATTATCTTGTCTGCGACCCTCGCGAGCAACAGCGTTTGCCCCTTGCCTATATAGGCGCGGTCAACGACCTCTATCTTGCTCGCCTTCGCGCTTTTGCCGTTATAGCGGCTGCCCATAAGCTTCGAGGCGTAGTAGGTAAGCACAAACACACCGCACATCAGAATTAGCATTCCGACGATTGCGAGTATCTCCTTTAAGCTTTCCATCTCGCGCGTCCGTTAAAGGGGAAGAAGCTTGCTGACTGTCTGAATAATTCTGTCCTGTTTAAAGGGCTTAACGATAAAGTCGAGCGCGCCAAGCTTAATGGCTTCCATAACCATAGATTCCTGACCCATAGCGGAGCACATAACTACCCTCGCGTTGGCGTCAAGCTCTTTTATCTTGCGAAGCGCCTCTATTCCGTCCATATTGGGCATCGTTATATCCATAATTACGAGGTCGGGCTTATTTACCTGATAGAGGTCCACGGCAACCTGACCGTCCTCAGCCTCTACGAAATCCTCATACCCCGCTTGGCTCAGCTGGGTTTGAACCATCTTTCTCATAAACCCCGCGTCGTCAACTACTAATATCTTGTACATTCTCGGTTATCCTCCTAATGTGCTTTAAGATAATTACATATTGGATTCAAGCGAATCCATAAGCTCTTTGGTACCGACAATATCGGTTATTCGTACCCCGAAGCTGTCGCCTACCACTATTACGTCGCCGTGAGCGATAAGCTGACCGTTTACCACAATATCGGCGGGCGCACCCGTTTGCTTGTTAAGCTCGAGCACCGAGCCCTGACCGAAATCGGCTATCTCTCTAATCTTTCGCTTTGTCGTTCCGATAACAACCGAAACGTCAAGCTGTACTCCCATGAGCAGTTCCAAATTCGTTTCCACTTGCGGATGTACAACTCCCTTCGTAAATTCAGGGAAAGCGGCGGCGCTTATGCTCACCGGCGCTACCTGTTGTCGTGTGGCGGACTGCTCCGCGACATACGTGACCTCCGCGGGGCGGGGCTGCATGGGCATCTGCGTCGGCATCTGCTGTTGTATTGGCGCTTGCATCGGCATCTGCTGCGTAATCGGTGCTTGCGGCATTACGGGCGGCGCCTGCGGCGCCATCTTCGCTTTCATCTCCTCATACGGCTCGTTCTTCGTTATCTCCGCCGCCTTTTCGCTTTCGGGCGTTACCTCCGCCTTAACGGGCTCGGGCGCGGGGGTACTGACGTTGTTTACTATCTCGCCCGCGAGCTGCATTGTAAAGAAGCTACAGAAGGTGGTGTCAAGCACCTCGCTTATCGACATATTGAAACCGATTGAAACAATGTTGTCGGAATCCTGCACATCTCCGAACCACGCCTTCTCCGCCTTTTCCAAGGTATCAACGACCTGCGCTTCGGGGGTGGAGATGCTAACCGTTCTGTTAAGTATCTCCGAGAGTGCCGTCGCGGACGCGCCCATCATCTGGTTCATTACCTCGCACGCGGCGCTCATACTCATCTCATCAAATTCGATATCGTCGGTATTCTGAGTATAATCGTTACCCATTAGAAGGTCGAGTATTATCTTCATATCCCTCTTGCGAAGGACAATCACATTCGTTCCAGAAATACCCTCGTTATACTTTATCTTAATGATAATCGCTGGCTCAAACTTTTCTACGTTTATGTTCGAGAACCGCTCCTGGTCAATTCTCGGCGTAGTAATGGTAACCTGTTTTTCAAGCATAGACGACACCGCTGTCGCCGCGGCGCCCATGCTGATATTCATTACCTCGCCAATTGCGTCAAGCTGTTCCGCATTAAGGGACTTCATCTCGTCAGCCATCGGTTATCCCCCCTTTTCCTTTAGATTTATCTATCGCGTCGATTAGCTTGACAGCCTTCTTCCTGTCCACCTCTCCGAGCCGCGCCTTATACCACGGTATTCCGTCGAGCTTGACGTAGATGTCGCCGTCTATAGGCTTGTTTAAAGCTATGACGTCGTTTACCTGAAGGTTTGCTATCTCGCTTACGGTCATCTTACAGTTATCGAGCACCGCTTCCACCACAAGGTCGGTCTTCTTGAGATTGTCGAAGATAACCTCACGCTTCATCCTCTCCTTTTCGGGGTCCTGCGCCTTGTTGGAGTGGGCGTACTTTACGCTGAAGCTGTTTATTATCTCCTCGAGGTTTTCGGCGGGCATACAAAGGTTTGCCGTGGCGGAATGGTGTTCGTCCTTTATTTCAAGCGAGACGATAACCACAATATCCTGCGGCGAAAACGCCTGTAAAAGCCGTCCGTTTGTCTCTATACCCGTAAGGGAGGTTGAAAGCTCAAGATAGTTGCTCCAAACCTCCTGAAAGTATTTTACCATATTTTTAAGCACATGTTGCAACAATTCGAGCTCAATCGCGGTATATCCTCTGTCAGGCGGGTCAATCTCGCCCGTGCCACCCAAAAGGCGGTCGATAAGAAGGAAGCCGAACTGGGTCGCGACCTCGAGCACCATAGACGTTTCCGAGAACTTTTTATCGTCGGGCTTAAAGGCAACTATGCCGACAAGAATATTATCGGGAAGCGAGTTGCTGAACTCGTAATAGCGCTGCTCCTCTATCTGGCTTATGTTTACCTCGCATACGGTGCGAAGCACGCTTGTAAAGTAGGAGGAGATAACCCTTGAATAGTTTTCGTAAAGGTTGCTGAGAGAGCGTATCTGGTCCTTAGTAAACTTTCTCGGTGACGCAAAGTCGTATTCCTTGACCTTTTCCTTAGCAGCGTCCTCTTCCTGCAAGCTGCCTGTTTTCATTTTATTCAGCAGCTCGTCAATCTGCTTTTGTGATAACGCTTCGGGCATTACTCTCAGCTCCTTTCTTTATAAATTTCCTGCTTGTCAGGAGGTCGGTACCGTCGATTCCGTTCCGTCGGGCGCCGTTTCGTCCACCAGCTTATCCGCCTCGGGCAGTTTATAGCCCGTGCCGTCGCCGTCGGTATCGAAAAGGTCCATTCCTGCGGTATCCTCGTGAACGCCCGCCTCAGCGTATACCTGCGCGAGCGAATCGTATATATCAAAGTTCGCGGAGCTGTTATTTCCTACAATTATCAGCTCAACGCGGCGGTTTAGCTTTTTCGCCTCATAATCGGTGTTGTCCGCCACGGGGTAATGCTTACCATAGCCGAGTATAACAAGCTTCGTAGGGTCAAAGCCCTTGTCATATTCAAAGTAGCTTGCAACAGTCGAGGCGCGTTCGCCAGAAAGCATCCAACCTGACGAGCGAAGCTCGCCGTTTTCAGGGTCAGCTGTGTGTCCCGTTATATTGACCGTCCTAATCTTATCCTCAAACTCGGTTATCGCGTTGCCGATAAATGAGAGGGTCGGGTAGCTTTCTGGAGTAAGCTGGTAGGAATCGGGATAAAACAATAAGGATGAATTAAAGCGTATGTATACAACATCGTCGGTAGAGGACATCTCAACAAGCCCCTCGGCGTCGTTCTCTTCAACGTACGCCTTAATGTACTTGTAAAGCTCCTGCATGGCGGTGACCTCTTCCTCGCCTATCTCACCGTCCTTTATTCCCTCGTCGTCCGGTCCACCGTTAATTATCTCCTCGATAACCTCTGGCGGAAGACTTGAAAAGGAACGAATAAAAGCGTTGAATTTATCTTGGTTTACCGCGGACATACTGATAAGAACCGCAAAGAAGGTAAGAAGCAGCGTAACCATATCGGCATAGGTGTTAAGCCACGTACCTGAACTCGGTGTACTGCGGTGTTTTCCAGCCATATCGTCACACTCCCTTTCCTATACTTAATCTTTAGCTTCTGCTCTTATCTTTTGCCCTTTCTCGCGGAAGCCTGCTCGTCCTGCTGTCCCTCGGCGGACTCGTTGCCCTTTTTGTTCTCGTATTTCTTCTTTTTATACTCAGGAAGCATATTCATAAGCCGCTCTTTTATGAGGTTCGGGTTTTCACCCGCCTGTATCGCCTGTACGCCCTCTGAGATTATCCTCTTGCAGAGGAATTCCTCGTCGTGGCGCACGCGCAGCTTGTTCGATATCGGGCTAAAGATTACATTCGCAATCAGCGAACCATAGAAGGTGGTTATAAGCGCAACCGCCATATTCGGTCCGACGGAATCGATATCGGAAAGGTTCTTCATCATATTGATGAGACCGATTAGCGTACCTATCATTCCGAAGGCGGGTCCGAGCGCCGCGCCTGTATCGTAAAGAGAACGCTCCTGAAAGTGCCGCTCGTCCATATCGTCGAGCCACGAGTCCATCTGAAGCTTTACCTTTTCCGGGTCAACGGAGTCCACTATCATCTGTATGCTGTTCTTCATAAAGGCGTCGTTAATCTCCGCAGCGTCCTCTTCAAGAGAAAGAAGACCGTTTATCCTCGCCTTTTTAGCAAGCTCGATAAGTCTGTCTATGTATATCTTTGGGTTGTACTCGGTAGGCATAAATATTATCTTCATATGCTTGCCGATTTTTGTGAACTGAGAGGCGGGGAAGCCAATCATTAGCGCGCCTATCGTACCGCCCAAAACTATCGCGACACTTGTAGGGTCCCAAAAGTTCATAAGGCTGCCAAAATTAATGCTGTACACCTGAGTCTCGATATCCTTTGAAAGGATTATTCCCACGAATATAAGTCCCGCGGCAACCAAAAGACCGCCTATCGACATTATGTCTATTTTTTTCTTCATCTGTCGTTCGGTCCTTCCTCAGTTTGGTATTTATCCTTAGTCACTACTTTTATGGTTTCCTTAACCTCTCTTCTGAACTCGGCTATCTTTTCTATAACCTCGGCGAGAGATTCCTGAACAATATAAATGTTTTTGTTTACAAGGCGAATTGTCGTGTCCGGGGTTTCCTCCATCGTCTCGATAAGGTCGGAGTTAAGCGCAAACTCTACGCCGTTAAGCTTTTTTAGAATAATCATCTTCCGCCTCCGTTCTGTCACTGTTTCGCCGTGGGCAAGCGGACAAAACCGTTTTCTCGTCCGTTTGCCCACGGCGGCGGCATTCAGCCGCCGCCGATTAAAACCGAATATTATCTCTTGAGGTTGATAAGCTCTTCAAGCATAGTGTCCGATACCGTAATGATACGGGCGTTAGCCTGATAGCCGCGCTGTGTCGTAATCATCTCCGCAAATTCCGAGGAGAGGTCTACGTTGGACATTTCGAGGGCGCTGCTCTTGAGTGAGCCCGAACCGTCGCTGCCCGGGTCGCAAAGCTTCGCGGGACCCGAGTTTACCGTTTCGCTGTAGTAGTTCGTACCTTCAAGAAGAAGACCTGCGTCGTTCGCGAAGGTCGCGAGCGAAATCTTGCCTACAACAACGGTGCCCTTTTCGGGATGGGTAACGGTAATTGTACCGTCTGCGCCGATTGAAATGCTCGTAAGCTCGTCGAGGGTAACCGCGCCGCCCTCCGTGCCGCCCGTAAGGGCGAAGGCGATGCTGGAAAGACCCATCTCGCGTGATTTTTCGGAGGGAACGACTTCAAGAATCGTATCTCCACCCTTAAACGCACTTACTGTATTGTTAGCGTTATTACTCGCGGAAGGACTGGGTTCAACAGTACCGTTTGTCATCTGCTTAAACCAGTCGGTCATTGAGTCAAAGCCGGGATTTGTTACCTGAACGTAATCGCCGTCCTCATCGTTCTTGAGAAGCAGGGTTATTGACGTTGTATTCTTATATATTGTTCCTGTGTAATCCTTGCCGCCAACAGACATATTTACTTCCCAGAAGGGATTGCCCGTCGCATCAGAACGGTAGTAAGCATTAAAGTCGGCTTGGTCAACTGTTCCGCTTCCGGAAAAGTCGGTGCTGGTTCTTACAAAGGTCATTCCTCCGCCGAAAGCGCCGAACGCCGTACCGTCGTTCTTCGTAATGGTACCCGTTATAGTTCCGAAATTTGTTCCCGTTATCTGCGCACCCGTAAGCGGTGTTGTCTGCGCGGGCTGCGCTGCTATAGTTTTATAGTTGTTGGACATATCGGTAATATTTTGGGTAAGCATTGCTTGCGTAAGCGTAGTATCGTCGCCAAGAGCAAGGTTTTTAAGGAAGGTTGCCTTGTCGGGAACCTTAAGGGTGATTACGCCGTCAGCCGCGTCAGCTGTTCTCAGCTCGGTCGTTCCCTCATTTGCGCCGAGTGTTACCGTTCCTGTGTACTCCTTACCGTTTACCGTGACGGTAATGGGGAAGCTGGAGGCCGCAGAGTCATATGCGCCTGTTACGCTGAAATTTGCCGTTCCGGAGTTCGGGAAGGAAGCGCTAACGCCCGCTATTCCTATTCCGCCGAGGAAATACTTCGGCTGTGTTACGCTCGCGGTTTTTGGCGAACCTGTATCAAGAGCCGTTGAAAGATTCGAGTTGTCTGCAACCTTGAGCGATATCGTGCCACCGTCAGCAGCCGTCATAGTTACTGTGCTACCATTTGTGGCGTGAATGTTTACGTTGCCCGAATAGGTAACGCCATTAATAGTTGTACTTACGGTATATACTGAGCCTAATGGAGTTTCACTTGCATTAACGGTTGAGGTAAAGGTAACGGGGTCCTGACTGGGAGTTCCGCCCGTCGGTTCAAAATCGCTTATTGTAAGTGCGCCGTTAAAGAAGTTTGTTCCAGGTGTTATAACCGCGTCGTTAGACTGACCTGAACCAGTAAAGGTTCCGTCCGTCGCCTCGGTACCGAACTTGTTCTCGCTCGCGGTAATGGTGAAGGTGCCCGCGGCGGTGTCCATTCCGTTGTTAGCCTCGCGTATCGCCTGATTAATGACGGCGTTTAGCTCAGCCATGGAATTGAACTGCTCGGTCTCGTTGAGAAGTACGGTGATTGAGCCCGTAGAGGCTATTGTCGCCGTGGCTTTAAGTCCCGCGGGAAGTGCGGAGCTTGAGCCTATCGAAATAGAGGTGTTCGCGTACTTCGTGGGGTTGGAAGCGGTAATGGTGTACTCAATGCCGTTTATTGTCTCGGTTACCGAGGACATTGAGGGGTCAACCGCGTTTACGTTGTCAAGACGTATCTTCTGGTTGCTGGGTACGCCGTCCTGACTGCCCGCGCCGAGTACGAAGTTACCGTTTATATCTACGAGGTAGCCGTTCGAGTCGTAATCGAGAAGACCGGCCTTCGTGTAGAAGATGTTGCCGTCGGGGTCCATAACCTGTAAGAAGCCCTCGCCCGTAATCGCTACGTCGAGTCCGTAGCCTGTGTTCTGCATACTCGACTGGGTCATCTGGGTCTGTACCGCCGAAAGAGAGGAGCCGTAGCCGACGCTGGAGGGGTTCGTACCGCCTCGGCTCGCCGTGCCCGCGGAAGCTCCGCGAAGGGTTTGGTAATAGATATCGCTGAAGATTGCGCGCTGGGATTTGTAGCCATAGGTGTTTACGTTCGCTATGTTGTTACCTATGACGTCCATCTTGGTCTGGTGGGACTTTAAGCCCGCCACACCGGAAAACATAGCTCTGTTCATAATTACTCCTTATGATTTGTGTAACCGTGCGCCGCACCCGTCAGTCGTTCGGGGTGCGAAAAGCCTCCTCATAAGGTCCGGCTTAAACTATCACGGTTCCGTCAATGTTTGTGAATACTTTACCTTGTAAATCGCCACTGTCAACCGTCGTTATTACGGTATTGTTCTTGACGTTTACGAGAAACGCCGCCTGTCCGACGAGTATAAGCGGCTCTTCAAGGTTCTTTTCCTCAGCCAGCTTAACTCCCTTGTTAAGCCTTTCAAGACTTTCGTTCGTAAGCTCTATGTTGTGGTCAACCGCGCGCTTTACGGCGTGGCTTGAAAAGTTAACGCTGCTTGCTCTTTGGATATTTTCCTCGAGTATAGCTCTGAAGGAGTCTTTATCGTCGGCTTTGCCGTCCACAGCCTTTTCGGTTGTCTGAACCGCAGGGTTCTGGACGTTTCCCGTAACTACGGGGTTATAAAACCTCAAGCTCATATCGTCCATGATATTCAGCTCCTTTCAAAATACTAAGCTCTTGTCTTTGCCATTACCTTTGGATAAACCGTCTTGTTGCCCTTCGCGTCGGTCGCGACCACGTTGAAGTAGTAGGTGGTGTTAGATTCAAGTCCCGCGGCGACTACCGTTGTTCCGCTTATAGCGTCTGCAACCTTCGTGCCTGCTTCAACCTGCTCAACCGTGTCAAAGTTACTGTCCGTTGAATAGTACGCGTCGTAGCTTACGCCTATCATCTCGCCCTTGTCCTCGGTAGGAACCTCCCATTCAAGCGCTACGCTGTCGGTGGTGGTCTCTCCCGTTAAAAGCTTGAAGTTTGAAGCGTCTACGGTGCTTGTTATGTCGCTGCCTGAGGCAGTACCGCCTATCTGCATAATCTGCGGGAGGGTGTAGGTCTTTCCGCCTACATAGATAACGTATTCGTCGTCTACGAGTGAAATCTTCTGAACAACTCCCGTGGTGGTGTCAAGCCCGCCGCTTACGGTGTACCTTGATGCCGTTACGGTCTTTCCGACAAGTCCCGCGGCGTACAGCGTTTTTGCGTAGGACGACATCTCCTGCATTGCCTGAAGGTTTGAGAAGGTCGCCATCTGTGAAATCATCTCGCTGTTGTCAACGGGGTTTGTGAAGTCTTGGTTTTGAAGCTCGGTTATCATCAGCTTTATGAAGTCCGACTGGTCCATAATTGAGTTGTCGGTCTTGTCGGTAAAAAGCGCTTCATAGCTGTTACCGCTGCTTCCTAAAAGTCTATCTGTGCCGGGTACATAGTCTGTCAATTTTTGTCCTCCTTTCCGTTAGACGTAGGTATCAAGCTCGCTTTCGAGCGCTGTGCGTCTTTCCTGCTGATTTTCGACTATCGCCTCCGCGAAGTCGTCGCTTGTTGCCCTTTCGGCTCTTTCGGTCCCGCCGAACTGATACGCGCCGTGACGCTGACCGTCAAGCTGTTGCTGCTGCGAAAACATATTGAACTGCTGGTTTAGCTCAGACTGTGTGCTGGCCTCGGTTCTGTGGGTCGTTGCCTCGTGAACCTCAACCGCCATAGGTCTTACTGCGTCGCGAAGCGCCGCTATGTCCTCGTTGATTTTCTTCGCCGTTTCCGCTGTCGCCGTAGTTATATCGAGTACTGTTTTTCCGTCCTTCTCGATTAGCTTTACGGTTACCTCGCCGAGCGAAGCGGGCTTAAGCTTCATTGTGAATTCCTTGTTTCCGAGCGCGATATTTTCGTTCACGCTTTCCTTTACCTGCTCTGCGAGCGACTGTCCGAAGACCTCGTTTGGCTTCTTCTCCGCCGCTGTTTTAAGCCCGTATTCAAAGATGTTGTTAGGCTTGTTCGCGCCGAGAGCGTCCACGTCGATTTCGCTGGTCTTTTTGCCGTCGTCCTTCGCGCCTTCGGCTCCTAAGCTTTGCTTCACCTCGTCAATGGCGCTTCTGAACTGCCTTTCGCCTAAAACGTCGGCGGCTTTTACGCCTTGCTCTGTGTAGCTAACCTCTGTAACCTCGGTCTTCAACAACGCGTTCTCGAACGCCGTTTGAACCGCTTGGTTTGCTTTCTCTTCACCTGCGTTTGAACCGCTCTCGCCATTCGGTAAAAGTGTTTCGCTTTGCGGTAATATAAGCTTTCCGTTTTCGTCTCTGAACAATGACATAAGCTTTACCGCCGCAAGTGCCGCCGCGCCGTTATCCTTATTTCCGCTTATTGCTTCAAGGATACCGCCGTTCTGCGTCTCGCCTTCGCTTAACAGGTTTAGGATATCAACAGGAATGTTTTCGGGATTTTGAAGGAGCATTCCCGCAAAGCCCGCAAGAAGATTTTCGTCCTCGTCTACGCCACTTTGTGAGGAAAGCAATTCCGTCATACCCTCGGTAATCTGCACGTCGGTATTGTCGATAAGGTTTTGAATGAGCATCAAAAATATGTCGCCCGAATTCGCCGCCCTTGTCGTCGTCGCCGACCGCTCGCCCCGATGCATTGATACGCCTTCCGCCGCAAGATTTACTGCTACTTCCACTATTTCTCACCTCCTTTCAGTGAGCTTATATCCTATCGCCGCCAGCATATCGCCGTCGGCGTTAAGAACCGTTAGGTGGTTGTGCTTTTATCCTCGCGCGCCATCTTGGAAGTAATATGCTCGTTTATCTCCGCCGCCGTTTCCTTCTGCTCGGCGAGCCTATACTCCGCAAGCTGCTTTTCTTCCAGCTTATCAAGTCCCGAAACCTCTTGGGATGCCGCTATAACAATCTCTCTTTGCTTTTGCACCTCCTCTTCCGCTTTTTTGAGCTCCTGCTCGAGCTCCTCTAATTGTTTAGCCGTGTTGTCCATGTAGTAGTTGTGCCCCGTGAGCTCCACGGCGGAAATTGAACTCTTCGCGTGAAATTCCCTGTTGCGTTCCTCTCTGAAACGCTCAATTTCGTCGATTTTATTAGCGATATTGTCTCGTATTAGTTGTAAGTTAAATAAAATATTTTTTTCTGTATTAAGCACTTGTATCTTGTAGCCGCGCATTCTATCAAGCGAAAACCTAAACGCTTTGGCCATCTTGCTTCTCCCCGAAAGTGCTCATTACAGAATTGCCTGCTTCATTAATTCAACCGTTTCCTCGAACTGGAACGACTCGCCCACGCGTTGACAAAGGAAGCCGTTTATCCTGTCCATATGGTCTACGGCGTTGTCGAGCGTAGCGTTTCCGCCGCGCTTATACGCGCCTATGGAAATCAAATCCTCGTTGTCCTTGTAAACCGAAAGCATATTGCGCATACCGTTCGCAGAGGTTTTCTGGTCCTCCTCGACTATGTCGTTCATAAGTCGGCTGACGCTCGCGAGCACGTCTATCGCGGGATAGTGGTTCTTCGCCGCTATTTTACGCGAGAGGACGATATGCCCGTCGATAATGCTTCGCACGGTATCGGCTATCGGCTCGTTTGTGTCGTCGCCCTCTACAAGCACGGTGTAAATGCCCGTAATTGAGCCGTTTTCAAAGTTTCCCGAGCGCTCGAGAATCTTCGGCAGCGCCGAATAGATGGACGGTGTGTAGCCGCGCGCGATAGGCGCCTCGCCTGTGCTTAAGCCAACCTCGCGCTGTGCTATGGCAAAACGGGTAAGGGAGTCCATCATCAGAAGGACGTCCTTGCCCTGACCTTGGAAATATTCAGCTATCGCGGTGGCTGTCTGCGCGCATTTTAAGCGCATTAGAGCAGGCTGGTCGGAGGTAGCCACGACGACAACCGAGCGTTTTCTTCCTTCCGCTCCGAGGTCCTTGTTGATAAACTCTACAACCTCACGTCCACGCTCTCCCACCAGCGCGATAACGTTTATGTCCGCCTTGACGTTGCGGGCTATCATACCCATAAGGGTACTTTTTCCTACGCCGCTTCCCGCGAAAATTCCGATTCTCTGTCCCTTACCGACAGTTAAAAGCCCGTCTATAGGCTTTATTCCGAGGGTCATTACCTCAGAAATCGGCGGGCGTTCCATCGGGTTCACGGGGTTTCCGTTAATGGAAATCGGCGTGGTTTCTTTTATTTGCGGTCCTGTGTCGATAGGCTGACCGAGCGCGTTCACCGTTCTTCCCACAAGCTCGTTGCTCGCGGAGATGGTAAGCTTCTGTCCCGTATTTATAACCGCGCAGCCGTACCCAATACCGTCTATGTCCTCGTAAGGCATTAAGTAAGCTTTGTTTTCGGAAATTCCGACCACCTCGGCGGTAATCGAGCCGCCGTCGGTGAGATAGACGTCGCAGATATCCCCTATCGAGCAGATAAGACCCGTCGCCTCTATCGTCATTCCGATAATCTTGCTGATTTTACCCTCGTGCGAGCGCAAATCGGACATACGAAGCACGTTATAGAACTTCGTCATATCGAGCTTTACCATTTACGCACCCGCTCCTTGCTTCCGCTTATTCTTCTTCCTCGGCGTTGCGGAACGCCTCACGGAGATTCTCCGCTTGAGTGGCTATTGAAGCGTCGATGGTTCCCGTTTCGCCGGTAACGCGCACCGTATCGTCGGGAACCGCCTTCGGCACCACCTCCATACGGCAGTATTCGTCGGCGTTTCTCAGCTCCTCCTTGAGCGCGTCCACAAGCCCCACAAGATGCTCGGATATCTCGACCTTTAACCACGGCGAGCTTTTTGAGGCGTTCACCGTTTGAAGCACAAGCCTGTTAAGGGTCATATCGTCCTCTTCGATTTTCGCGCTTATCATCTTCTGGGCTATCTCTATAGCGAGATACTTCAGCTCCACGCTGAACTTTTCGAAATAGTCTATCTGCATATTGACCATTAGGTCGAGCTGGTCGTTAACGTTCTTGATGCACTTCTCAATTTCGGCTTTTTTCTTGTTAAGCGCGTCATAGTACGCCTTATTCATGGCGTCGGTCTTTATCGCTTCAATTTCGGGGCGATATATCTCCTCAAGCTCCTCGGGGGTGAACTTAATCATCTCCTCGATTGAAAGCTCCTCCTCCGGCGTAGCCTCTTCTAAAGGCGCCGCCGCCATCGGAACCGCCGATACCCTTTCCTCGTAAACGGGCTTTTCTTGAGGCTCTGGCTCGTTCGCGAAGGTAGCCTCGTCGTTAATTTGCGAAAGCTGCTCGGGAGCGCTCGGCGCGAACGCCTCTTGCGCTTGTTCGACGGAATCGAACCTTTCGGGAACGAATTCCCTTATCTCCAAATCCTCCGCGAGGGTCTCCTGCGGCTCCGTTTCCGGCTCCGCGCCCCACGAAAATTCAGGTATTTTTACCTTATCCTCGGAAAGGACGAAATCGGTACCCCTAAATATATCAGGCAATTATCTCGTCCCCTCCTCCTCTGGAAATGACAATCTCTCCCGTTTCTTCCAGATGGCGGATTACGTTAACAATCTTCTGCTGCGCCTCTTCCACGTCACGCAGACGCACGTTGCGCAGGTACTCGATATCGGACAGTATATTCTCCTTGGCTCTTGCGGAGATGTTGTTTAAGAGCACGTTCTTTACGTCCTCGTTCGAGCCCTTTATAGCTACGGCGAGGTCCTGTGTCTCCACCTCGCGCAGTACGCGCTGGATAGTCATATCGTCGAGGTTTATGATGTCCTCGAAGACGAACATCAGCTTTCTTATGTTCTCTGAAAGCGCGGGGTCGGTCTTATTAAGCTCGTCGAAGATGCGCTTCTCTGTTGTGCGGTCGGTGTGGTTGATGATATCCGCGACGTAGTTTACGCCGCCAATTTCGGTCATATCTACCGATACCACCGTGGAGAACCTCTTTTCAAGGGTGCTTTCGACAATGCTTACGATTTCGGGCGATACGCTTTCAAGTGTGGCGATACGCTTAATTACGTCGAGCTGTAGGCTTGTTGGCAGCTCCGCGATAATCTTGGACGCCTGCTCCGCCTTCGCGTAGGAAAGTATAAAGGCGATAGTCTGCGGATACTCGTTTTGTATCATCATCATGATGTTCTTGTAGTTCGCCTTGCGAACGAAATCGAACGCCATGGTCTGCATTGCCATTGAAATGCGCTCCATATACGAGGCGGCAAGCTGTGAGCCAAACGCCTTTTCAAGTACGTCGCGAGCGTATAAAACGCCACCTTCGGAGATAACCTTTTGGGTTACGCAGAGTCCGTAAAAGTCGTCAACTATTCCCTGCATTTCATCAGGAGTAAGCTTTTCAAGCCTTGCGACTTCCATCGAAAGCTTTTCTACTTCTTCCTCGCGCAGGTGCTTAAAAACCATCGACGCCTGGTTTGCACCGAGCGCAACAATAACAGCGGCAGCGCGAGCTGTCGGCGTCAGCTTTTTCGATGATTTAGCAGTTGACACTTCTTACTCTCCTTCCTTCAGCCACGACCTCAGGAGGTTGGCGGTAATTTCGGGGTTATCCCTTGCGAAATCACGCACCTCGTCCATAATCGCGTTATCTTTAGCGTTAACGTTTGCCATAGCGGCGCCCGCAAGCTCTCTCTTGTATCTCTCTATCTCTTCCATAGTGGCGTTGGGGTCTACGCCGAGCTCGATAGCTTCCTTCTTAATTGCCTTCTTTTCAGCCTTTTTCTTCTTTGCGCGCTTTACCGCGACGGCTATGCAGACAATTATTATAATCAGTACCAGCACTCCGCCTGCTATCGCTATAAGCATCCAGCGCGGGATAGTATCGAGTATCGTGGTCTGCGTATCGGTATCGTCCGCCACCTTATCGAAGGTGGAGACGTATATAAGCTCTGGCGCTATGTCGGCTGCCGCCGAAATTAAGCCTGTAAGCTCGGTGCGGCGAGCCTCGGTAAGGTTATCCTCGTCCACCATAACGGCTACGGTCGCCCTCTTTAGAACCGCCGCGCCCTTTTCTATCTGTTGCTTTATGTAGCCGTACTCATAATCGACTTCCTTGTTGTAGTCGGTCATTGAGCTTCCGTTACCATTATCATATGCGTACTGAGGTATGTCGGTGTTGTTCTCCTCGCCAACAATATCTCCCGCCGTTGTTCCTTGTCCGAGCGACCAGTTCTCCTCGAAATGGGTAGTGTAGCCGTCCCCCTCGGGGTCCTGCTGAAGCTGCATACTCTCGGTAATCATCGAGTCGTAGTCTATTGTGACAAAGGCTGTAGCCACCACGCCGCTGGTTCCGTAGCGCGGGGTAAGCACTCTTACTATGTTCGATTCTATCTGCTTGCGGACTATCTCCTCAAACTCAAGCTGGTCGGTCTGGCTTAGGAAACCCGACGCGAGCTCGCTTGTAGAATACGAGGTGCCGAGCTCCTCGCGGGTCGCCGCGTTTACAACGGTGACGTTAGAGGGGGTTAGCTGCGGCACGCTTGCCGCGACAAGCGTTTTTATCGAATTTACCTGTGATTCGGTTATCGCCGTTCCTGTCTGGAAGGTTAAGAGCACGCCCGCGGTGCTTCCGCTGCCCTCGGTGGTCTGCTGCCATACATAGTCGCTCGTTTCGGGTATATTCACCGTCACCGTAGCCGCGACAATGCCTTCCATGCTCTTTAAGGTCGCCTGTAAGCGGTCCTGCAGCTGATATATAAGCCATTGCTTGCGCTCAGACTCGGTAGAGGTAAGCCCCGAATGGCTTTCAAATATGCTGTAGGGAAGCGAGGAGTTAGGATATCCCTGTGCCGCCATAAGAAGCAAGCTTCTGTTATAGTCGGCGCGCGGCACGGTTACCTCGCCCTTCTCGTTCATCTTTGCCTTTATCTCGTTAGTGATAAGCGATTGATATATCTGCCCCGCCTCAGAGGCCTCGATATCCTTGTAAAGCACCGTGTAGCCGCTGCTTCCAAGGTTAATTACCAGCGTTAAAACGACAATCAAAGCTACGACTATTCCGCTGATTACGCCCAGCTTTTTCCGCTTCTCTTTGGGCATATTGGCGAAATAATCCTTGATTTTCGCAAAAGCTTTTTTGATTTCGTCTAATAAATTCACCGGCACCCACCTTCTACGCCTTTACAAGAGTACTGAAATTATACGTTCATCTGCATGATTTCCTTGTAGGCGCTCACAACGCGGGAGGTAAGCTGTACGGCGGTTTGCACCATGCTTTCCGCCTTAAGCGTGTTTATCTGCAGCTGCGCAAGGTCGTTCATATCGCCGAGCGCAAGGTTAACGGAGTCCGCCTCAGACTGTGCCTCAACCTCCGAAATATTCTTCATTGCCGAGTCGAGCAGGCTGTCAAAGGTGGAAGCGGCGGCGGTACTGGTTTTGACCTCGCTCGCTTCGCCCGTATACTTCATACGCTCTATCGGAGCGATAGGGGTAATAAAATTGCTCACTCTCTCACCAGCCCTTCCGAAAATTACCTGTCTGTAAATAGCAAAACAAGCCCTAATTCTTGCCTTTTCTTAAAAAAGGGTATACTGACACAAGGATATAGGTTAAGTTAATAATACCATAAAAGCCCCTTGATGTAAAGGAAACCGCCGTTTTATTAGGTCGAAAGGCCCCGCAAATTGTTAAAAATTATTGTCGGTTTTTTTGACCTTTTTACCAAATTCAGAATTATCAACAGATTGCACAAAAAAAATGTTCTTTGTGATTAGTAGTTTACAGCTAAATCGAAAAAAAATCAACATATTGAGTAATTTTTTTCAAATTAAACAATTTGTTGATTTTTTTGTGTCATATTTAACGAACAATGTAACCGCTGGGTTAAGCGTTTTCAGAGCGTTTAATCTTGTGAACGTCGATATCCTCAAGCACCTTATCGAGGTTTAGTATGGTCACGAGCTTGCCGTAAACCTCAACAATACCGTTCGCGACCCCCTCGCCGCCGTAAACAATGGAATCGGTTACCTTTATTGAAGCGGCGTCAACATATTCCATACCGACAACCGTATGCACGTGGAAGGCATATTCGGTGTCGTTGTAGCTTGATATCACGAAGATATCGTGCTCGGCATCGGGCGAAGCGGGAAGCCCGAAGTAGCCGCCGAGGTCAATAACGGTTATTACCTTCGTTCTCGGCTTGAATACGCCCTCTATAAACCTTTGCGCGTTCTGCATAGGAGTGACGGGCATAGCCTTCATTATCTCGCGGACATCCGCGATATTAATCGCAAAATAATCCTCGTCGATAGTGAAAATCATTATCTGGAGCCCGTCGTTGTCGTCGATATAACGGTTTTCCGTGCTTTTCGTATTGTCCATCTTTCACACCCCTATATTTTTTAGCTTCTGCTTCTTTTCGCGTTATCGAGCAGCGCGTCGCCGAACTCGTTTAGCGGCATTGGACGGTAGAAATAGTAGCCCTGCCCGAAGGAGAAGCCCGATTCCAAGAGAAACTGCCTTTGGTTCGCCGTTTCTATCCCCTCGACCACCGAGGGTATCTCCATCTGGTTCGCAAGGAACCCTATCGAGGAAATAATTCGCATCTGGCGCTCGTCCTGCTCCGAAAAGCCCTCAATCGAGCGAAGGTCAAGCTTTAATACGTCGATATTCGTCTCGCAAAGGAAGTTGAGCGAGGAGTAGGCACTGCCGAAATCGTCCAGCTCTATTCTAAAGCCGAAGCTCTGTAGACTTCTGAGCACCGCCTTTTGGTCGTCGGTGCGGTTGCTGTAGGCGCTTTCGGTTATTTCAAGGCTTAGTAGCTGAGTCGGTATATTGTACTTAGTAATGTTGTCGGTCAAACGCCCGAAAACATCGGGCTGACAAAGGTCAACGCGGGAGACGTTCACCGAAATAGGCACCACGGGGTAGCCGTTCTCCATAAGGTCCCTTAACGTCTCGCAGGTTTTCTTCCAAACATAGGTGTCGAGCTTATATATAAGCCCGCATTTTTCAAAGATAGGGATAAAGTCCATCGGGCTTATTATCCCCCGCTCGGGATGTATCCACCGAACGAGCGCCTCGGCGCCGACTATTTTACCCGTTTGAAGATTGCATTTCGGCTGATAGTAAACGTCGAACTGCCCTTTATTTATCGCTTCCTCCATCTCGCTGATAATTATCTGTGTTTGAAGGATAGAGGCGCGCTGTTTTGAGTCGAAGTAGGTTATTCGCTGAAGGTAGTTGCCCTTGGCGTCGTTCACGGCGGTGCGCGAATGCTCCAGCATCTTTTCTACCTTTATTGAGCGGTCGGTAATAACATAAAGCCCGAAGGCGATAAAGACCTTGTGCTTATCGGACCAGTTCTCCGCCGCCTTGTTGCAAAGGGTGAAAAGCTTGTCCACACCGCGTCTTGTGTGCGGCATACAGACGGCGAAAACGTCGGCGCGAAGCCGCGCGGCAACGAAGCCGCCCTTTATCTTTTCCTCCGCGGCGCGAAGAGCGTCCGCTATTGAAACAAGCAGTCGATTGCCCTCTTCTATGCCGAAAAGCTCGTTAATAACCTTAAACTGGTTCACATCTATCTCGACGATTAGGTATTCGCCCTTTTCCTCGGACGCTAACAGCTCGTCGGTCTTCTCAATAAAGCCACGTTGGTTGTAAAGCCCCGTCAGGGAATCCTTTTGGGTTCTTTTTGTCTCCTCTTTTATGAGGATACCGTAATCTTCTTGAACCTCATAAAAGAAAATCAGTATGCTTTGCGTATTCCCGTCGCGGGAGTCTATACGGCAAAGCGCGAGCCTATAAAGCTCATAATCCTTCTTGCCCGCGGGTCTGAGTCGCAGATGAAGATTGCGTGACGTAACGCTTCCGCGACGTATCGTTTCGATACAGAACAGAAAATCGTCCACGTCATCCTTATGTATGGCTCTGTTTTCAAGCAGCTCCTTAATTAGGTCTAAGCACGGAAATTCACCGATAAAAAAGCTGCCGAGGGCGGGCTTTGCCTTATAGGCACGGGTGCCTATGTCGTATTCGACATAGCACACCATGTTGCTCCCGTTCTCCTCGGCGGCATCAGTCGCGGCGTTACTCCCGTCCGCGGCATTATTCATCAGTTCATCCAATAAGTTTTCCATTCACCTGCTCCGCCGGATAAATTTAAAACCTTACTGACCAAGCTCCAACGTCTTGTTAATCATTGCCTTCAACACGCTTAAAACCGTAAGATTTGCGTCGTACGCGTTTGACGACGCGAGTAAATCTACCATTTCCTCGGTTGTATCTACGTTCGTATAGGTGACGTAGCCATTCTCGTCCGCATAGGGGTGGGTAGGCTCGTACACCTTTTGAAGCTCTTTATCGCTCTTTACGACCTCGGCGACCCTCACGCCGCCCGACGCTACCTTATCGAGCGTATCGGAAAAGGAGAGCTGCCGCTCCTCAAAGACGACCTGCTGTCTGCGATAGGCGTCCTCTTCGGTGGGGGAGGCAACCGAGGCGTTTGCGATATTCTGCATAATAACGTCTGTGCGGTAACGCTCAGCCGTCAGCGCCGAACCGACTATGTCGAGTGAACCTAAAAATCCCATCGCTTACTCCTTATCTGAAATCACTGTTTAAAACGTAGCTGTACTGGTCGAATTGGCTTTTTATCTTGTCCAGCAAAAAGCTGTACTTCGCGTAATCTTTGTATAACTCGAGGTTTTCGTACTCAATATCGACATTGTTTCCGTCGGGAAGAAGCGAGGTGGAGGAGGTAAGTATCTTCGCTCTTACCGTGTCGGGCACGTCGCTCGCGTCCGCCTCGCCATCTATCGCGGCGCGCAGCACGTCGTCAAACGCGAGGCTTTTCGTCTTGTAGCCGGGCGTTTCGATATTCGCTATATTCTGGGTATGAAGGTTCTGCGAAACCCACGAGAGATTTGCGCCCGCTTCAAGAATTTTAAAATCCTTAGAATCGTAGAACATTCCGCCTTCTCCTTACTTTACCTTCCGGCTTCCTCGATTTTCACGCTTTTCGCCGCTTGAGCGTATGCGTCGCGTATCTCGGAAACCATGCTGATTACGTCGCTAATATGCGTTGGGTCCTTCTTCACGTTGGCTTCAACTAACGTGTGGTTAAAATAATCATACAACGCTTCGAGATTTTTTGCAATCTCATACTTAAAATCAAGCGTCGCCGCAAGGTAATTAACTATCTTCTGCGACTTCTGAAAAGCGCGGTTAATCTCGCCGTAATCCTTCGTTTCGAAGGCGGCGAGACCAAGATTAAGCTCTTTTAGCAGTCCGTCGTAGAGCATAAGCAGCATTTCAGCCGCGGTCATAGTCATAACGGATTGTTGTTTGTAAGCGCTGTAAGGGTTATTCATAGAGCTTAATTAACCTCTTATCTTTTTCTTATATTAGGAGCCGAA
>CAYWJF010000009.1:0-26730 GCA_964458545.1 uncultured Oscillospiraceae bacterium
TGAGACTGTGGTTTTATTAAAAAAGAAGCATTAACCAAAACGGAAAATATCAGGAGTACATCAATGAAAAGCTCAGTGGTGTTCAAAAAAAAGAATACAAAGCTTCTTCTATTGTCTTTGTTTGTCGCTGCGGCATTTCTCGCGATATGCTCTAAAAGCTCGCCGCTCTATCCGTTTAACGACTGGGTAGACGCAAATGTATACTTTAATGTTGGCAAAGCTATTATGAATGGCAAGGTCCTGTACCGTGATATATTCGACCACAAGGGACCGCTTATATATTTTCTTCATGGGCTTGCTTATTTAATATCAAATAGGTCATTTTTAGGGGTGTACTTTCTCGAATCGATTTCCTTTGGCTGCTTTTTATACTTTTCAATTAAGACTATAGACCTTTATATCGAAAACCTTCGTGTCTCTCTTCTTGCTCTCCCAATAATCAGTTTCGCCGTGCTGGTTTCACAATCATTTTCACATGGTGACAGTGCTGAAGAGCTCTGTCTTGTTTTTCTTGGATATACCATCTATTTCACGCTAAAGGCTTTAAAGGAAAACCGCTTACCATCTTTCGGTGAGCTTGCGCTTAGCGGCGTGGGAGCAATGTGCGTTTTCCTTATTAAGTACAGTATGCTTGGCTTCTACATCGGCTACGTTGTTTTTGTGTTTATTCTTTCAATACGAAAAAAGCAAGCTTGCGTCTTGATTAAGCTTGCTCTTTGCTTCCTCGGCGGCGCGGCAGTTGTGCTGCTACCATATCTAATCTACGGCCTTTTCACAAACTCGCTAAGGGATTTTTTCAATATTTATATCTACTCCAATTTATTTCTTTACTCTGACAAAGCTTTTTTGGGCAGTATAGGTAATACACTTCTACTTCTGTTGTTCTCAATTCGTTTAAATCCTATTTTTGGCTTCTTTATTCTCTTAGGTTTATTCTGGATGCTGACAAAACGAAATATGGAAAGCCTGTTTTTTCTGCTAACTCTGTTTTTGCTCAATGCTACTATCTTTATCGGTGGAGTCGTTTATATTTACTACCCACTAGTTTTATCTGCGTTTTCAAGCGTAGGGGTTGCAGGATTGCTGTCAGCTTTTAATAATATTCTAAAAAAACCGCCTAATCGAACAGCTCTCTCATTAGTATCAGTTTTTTTATGCGCAGGTCTGCTGATTGTCTGTTACTTTGCGAGTTCTAATACCTATTTTATGAAAAACACTAAAGAGTCTCTACCGCAATTTCAATTCGAAGAAACAATTAATTCCGTCGAGAATCCTGATATTATTAATTTCGGATTTCTTGATTTTGGTTTTGATACGGTTAGCGGTAGCATTCCCAATAAGAAGTATTTTTTTATGCCAAACATTAAGCTTCCGGAGATTACCGCCGCTCAAAAAGCTTATATAGAAAATGGAGAATGTGATTTTATAATTACAGTAAAGCCCTTGTCAAAATATAATATAAGTTGCGACAAGTATAAAATTACCGCAACTTATAATGATTATAAATATGAGGGTTACTCGATTAATTTTTATCTGTATCAGCTGATAGATTAGCCGTTTCTTTTATCTTCTTTCTAAGTCCCAGTAGCGGCTTTTTAATTAAGCCGCAGAGCATGTGCATAAGCCACGCCGCAAGAACGCTACACGCCACTACCGCAAGGGTACATAAAAACTGATTCTTGATTAGCCTCGCATCGTTAAAGAGCGAGATGAAATGTCGTTGAATAAGGTAAATTTCAAGGGTCATTCCGCCGAGGAAGGCGAGCGCCTTATTGCCGACCTTTAGCTTCATACCGATAAGAAGTATAGCAACAACGAATATAGGCGCGACAACGGCTTGTATTCCCAAGCAGGTGAATTTTTCGGCGTAGCCCGGGTAACCGTGATATTCGTTCCAGTAGGAGATATTGTTTAGCGCGAAGATGTTTAAGAACCAGCCGCCGACGGCAAGCGCAACCGAAAGCGGCATGAGCCACACATAATTTTTCTTAGCGAAAGCTGTTATTGGTTCTTCAAACCTCGCCCACAGTAAGCCGAGTATGAAGGCGGGCGTAGAATTGCACCACCATTCGCCTTGGAATAGGGTTGTGCCGTCGCCGTGCCTCATAAGTATAACAAACACACAGTAGCCTACTACAAACAAGCTTAGCGCCGCGTAGCTTAACCATTCCCACTTTACAAGCTTGAAAAGAATAAAGAAGCCGATATAAAGCACGCCCGCAATAATGGGATACCAAAGAACACCGGTGACAAGGAACGCATAATAGGAAAACACAAACACAACGAGAGCCGTAAAGCCTATCCACTGATTCTTTACAGATTTAAAGATTAGATAGAACTCAATATAAAGAATAATCGCGGTAATGGGGTACCAGCCGTCGCCCGTTACAAGGCTAAAGCCCGAAAGGTCAGAAATAAACCGTCCAAAGCTATAGTGCTGGTGATTAATTAGGATATTTGAGAGAATATAGGTTAGGTTAATAATGTAATACGGTACAAGTATCGTAACAAGGCGTTTCCACAAGAAACCGTCTAAATATTTTTCGTTACTGCGTAGACTTTTAATAAGTCCCAAGCCCGAAAAGAAGAAGAAAATTGAAACAAAATATGTGCCCATGTCGTTGAAAACAGTTAAGGGCATTTTAATAGCCGCAAAGTTTGAGAAGCGCTGCGCCAGATGGTGAATAATAATGCCAACGGCTGCAAAGCCCTGTATGCACTTTGCCGTTTTGAGCGAGGTGTAATCCTCAAAAAATTCGCCTTTTTTCGCGACCTTCGCTCCCCAAAAGAGCAGGACGGCAAGCAAGGGATAAACAAGAATTGTCAAGTCCATAGAAACCCTCCGAAGGTAATTTTATATATTATATCACTCGTCTTTTCGCTTTACAATTATGTTATACTGATATTCTGCAAAATGCGATGTTTTCTTTTTCATGTTTCGTTTGACAGCGAACCGTCGCTGCTATACAATAAATAAAATTTACTGAATGTGAATCTGATATAATGACATATTCCCAATACGTTTTAAATACGCTGCCAATAATTATTCTATTTATTCCGTTCTACGGTCTCGCGCGATTTTTACACATAAAGCTTGGGCATATCTCGCTCAACCTTTACCGCGAGGCGGGGCTTTTTATCTTTGCGCTTTATCTTGTCTGGCTCGCAACACAAACTATAGTTCCGAACATCTCAATTATCGACGAGCTTTGGTCGCTTGGACAACCAGGCTTTGGCGAGGTCAATCTTGAAGTTTTTAAGGTGTTTAAGCAAACCTATCACGAGGTTTTTATAAATAAGAACCAAAGCTACTTTTTTATTAATTTTATCGGAAACATTTTGGTTTTCATTCCAATAAGCTTTTTCTCGCTTCTGCTTTATAAAGAACCAAAGCGCCCTCTTCTCTCTTGTCTGCTTCGCGGCTTGCTAATCTCACTTTTTATAGAATTCGTTCAGTTCTTTATCGAGCGCGGCTGCGACATTGACGACCTTTGGCTTAACACATTAGGCGCGCTTCTGGGTTATGTTATATACAAAGCCTTGGAAAAGCGTTGCGGAAGGTTTTTCAGTAAATTCAAGCTCGTAAATTCGCGGGCGGACACGAATGATATAAAAAGTTGATTATTTGCTGTTTTTTTATTATTATATAAATAATACGGCGTCGGTCGATAACTAAGGAAGGTTACGTCAATGACATCAATAAACTCTATTGCCCGCGAGCTGAGCCTAAAAAATCGCTTCGGCATATACTACGGCAACGTAAACGACTATGTAGTCTCTCTTTCGCGCCACGAACGAGAGACCGAGCTTTTTATCGGCGCTCACACGGCGGAGCTTCCGCAGAAGCTTATGAACGAGCTGGAGAGCTTTCTCGGTCTAAACGCGCTGGCATATAACGCCGACAGCTACACATTAACAAAAACGGGCTTATCCTTTAAGCTACCAAATAAACAAGCTACTCTATCAACCGCTGTGGAGTTTATCCATCTCATCGTAAACCAACTAAAATCAATGGGCATTCCCGGCGCGGAGCTCTGCGGCAACTGTGGCAAAAAGCTTGAAAAGGGTATGTACGTCAAGGTCGGCGAACACGTTCATATCTGTGACGTGGAATGTGCTACTAAGCTTGCTTCGTCGAAGCGTAAATTCACAAAAAAAACTCCGCGACATTTTTTCGCGGGCTTTATCGGCGCTGTAATGGGTTCTGTTATCGGTCTTGCGGGGTGGCTTTATCTTTCCTACTTTGGCTTCTATTCCGCGCCCGCGGCTATTCTAATTCCCGTGCTCGCGCTTTTGGGCTACAAGCTTTTCGGCGGAAAGAACTGTATCGGCAAAGCAGTCGCTATTCCGCTAATCTCGGTTATTAATTACGCGTTAGGCGCCTTTGGGCTTATCTATTATATCGTGTTCAAGGAGTGGCGCGATGGCGGATATATCTTTACCCGCGCCGAGCTTTTCAACACCCTTGTTTCCTCCTTTACCGAAAGAAGCGCGCTTATAGACGCTTTTATTTATAACCAACTTCTCGCGGGAATAGCCTTTATTATTATCGGCATTATAATCGTTATTCCCTTTTCAATCCGCCACCGTGAAAAGTTCACGGCAATACTTTAAGGAGACACTCTATGTCAAAGAAAAAATGGAAGCCAAGCGCACTTTTAGCGCCGCTTCCCCCCGCGCTTGTAACCTGCAAGAACGGCGACAGCGCGAATATACTTACTGTCGGCTGGACCGGAATACTAAACTCAAACCCGCCGAAAACCTATATTTCAGTGCGTCCAGAGCGCTTTTCTCACGACCTTATAAAGAACTCAGGCTGCTTTGTTATTAACCTTCCCACGCGCGCGCTTGTAAAAGCTACCGATTACTGCGGCGTGCGCTCTGGCAAGGACACCGATAAGCTTCGCGATATGAAGCTTTCCGTTACAGCCGCTGATGAAACGGGTTGCCCTATGCTTAACGAAAGCCCCGTATCGCTTGAGTGTAAGGTGTACGATACAGTTTCGCTCGGCTCACACGATATGTTTCTCGCGGATATCGTAGCCGTGTACATTGATAGTGAGATAGTGGACGAAAACGACAAGATACGCTTTGACAAGGCGAAGCTTATTGCCTACGCTCACGGAGACTACTTCGCTCTCGGCGAAAAGCTGGGGCGCTTCGGCTTCTCCGTTATGAAAAAGAAAACCGCCGCAAGAAAGAAGACCGCTAAAAAATGAGGATACGCAGAAAACCGTGGGCGCGCCCCGAGCTCGACGCCTGCGGCTTTTACATAAAAGACGCCCCGAGCCTTTTAGGGCGCTGGCACGAAAGCTTTGAAAGACGCCAACCAATACAGCTTGAGCTCGGTTGCGGAAAGGGCGGTTTTATAGCCGCGACTGCCGCAAAAAATAAGGACATAAACTTTATAGCCATAGATATTAAAAGCGAGGTGCTTGTACTTACAAAGCGGCATATAGAGGAAGCGTACAAAGAACGAAACGAAACGATAGACAATATTAAAATTTTCAGCTTCGATATTGCGCGTATTAATATGGTGTTTAACGAAGCTGATGTAGTAGACAGCATTTATATAAACTTTCCAAACCCGTGGCCGAAGGAATGCCATAAAAAGCGCCGTCTTACCCATATTCGCCAGCTAAAAAGCTACCGCGCTTTTCTACGTAACGGCGGACATATATATTTCAAGACCGACGATGACGAGCTTTTCGGAGACTCGCTCGAATATTTCGAGGCCTCGGACTTCGCGGTGGTTTCCTGTATCGACGACCTGTACGAAAACGGTCTTCCCGAAGACGCGGTCGTTACCGAGCACGAAAGAATGTTTTACGACGCGGGTCTTAAGATACACTTTATAGAGGGGGTCAAAGAAGAAATCATCTAAAGATAACGAATAGTTTTTCGGCAACCAAAAAGGACTTCGGTAATCCGAAGTCCTTTTCATTAATTAAATTCAGCCTGCCATAAATTCGTTTTCAAGAAACCCGTTGAGCACACCCGCTATTAACCTATGGCCGTCGGAATTAGGATGAATGCCATCGTCGCTAATAAAGGGGAAGAAGTTCCGTTTCTTTAGAAACTCCGAACGGATATCCACAAGCTTTGTCTCACGCTTCATAGCCGTACGAACAACGGCGATAGAATACTGCTCCTGAAAGCTGTAGATAACCTCTTTTCTTCCGAGCCAATGGAGTATAGCGTCACCGTCACGCTCCTTAGAAATAAAATCGAAATAGCGGTAGGCGTCGATAGGCGGAAGGGTCATCAGCACGGGTTCAATCTTCTTATCTTTAAGAAGACTTACCATCTCGTTAAGCGTTCTTTCAAACTGCTCCACCGATACCTTGGGAAGATGCTCGGAATTCGGTTCGTTCGCTACCGCGTCCCAGTCGAAATCTGAATCGTTTCCGCCGTATTCAAGCAGTGTTACGCTTCCGCTCTCTAACTTCGGCAGGTCCTGCTTTAACATCTCAAAACCCTTATCCGAGGTACAGCCAAGCTTGCTGAAGTTACGGAACACCGCGTTTTGCGGAGTAAATCTTTCTTTTGAAAGTATATACCTGTTATTAATGTATTCGACGCCCTTCATTATTGAATCGCCGAAAACTGTCATGTTTATCATCATAATCACTCCCATTTATCTGCTCTTGTATATTATATTATTAGCAAATACCCGTAGAGTCACCCTACACCTTATTTTTCGCGTTCTACCGTTATTTTTTATATAGTAGAGCTTCTCTACAGACTCTACCAACGGTAGAGCGTTTGGTAAACCATCGGTAGAAAAAGCTTGTTTTGCCCATATTTTCTTGCTCGTTCGAGTGTGGTATAATGATAGATATAAAGATTTTCGAGGTGTTGTTATGGAGGTCGGCTGGATTAACGTTTTTTGCGCGGTAATTATGGCGCTCATTATGGTGCCTAATATCATCTACGCCGTAAGGTTCAAGGATGCAAAGAATAGGTGTAAAAGCAAGACTATGAACTTAATTGAGCAGATAGGGCGTTACGGTTCCTTCGCCTTAATGTTTGTAAACCTCGGCATAAAAAAGCTTGCTTTTCGCTCAGGAGCGGAGTTCACCTTGTGGCTCATACTTATCGTCTTATTTCTTCTCGCTTACTTTGTGTTCTGGTATTTCTTCTTTAAAAAGCCGACAAGGTTTGTTTCAATTATGCTCGCGGTTCTCCCCTGCCTTATCTTCCTTACCTGCGGCGTAATTTTCAGACACTGGCTGCTTCTAATCTTCACCGCCGTTTTCGCTGTCGGGCATATCTATGTGACGCTTCAGAACGCAACGAGCGAAGCTTAGCTACCAAGCCACGGAATTTTTGGAGACTTAGCTCGTCTGTCATTACCCTGCTATATCCTTAATAAAACTTAAGACCCGAACGAGTTTATCGTTCGGGTCTTTTTTTATATAACTTAATTTGCTCGGTGAATATACATACGTGAAGCCTTTGCTTCGCCGTCGCCCACCGCCTCGCAAAGGTACTGCCAGCCGTACCGCTCATAAAAAGAGGTATGGTCTGTCAGTAGGTAAAGGGTATCTATGCCGCAGTTTTTCATATCGTCCGCGATGAAGCTTAGAAGTTCACCTGCTATTCCACGTCCACGGTAAGCCTTTTCTACAAATACTGCGCAGACGTTAGGCGCGAGGTCCTTTCTATTGTGAAAGTCGTTCTCTATTACCCCCGCGCCCGCAACTATCCTTTCGCCGTCCGTCACGACGTACCATTCAGGATAGTCTGTGGCTTCGAGGGCTTCCTTCATGCTCGCTTCATACGCTTCCAGCGGTATTCCCCATTTTGAGTGAAACCACTCGGAAGCGGACGATATAATAGTGGAGTTTAAGGATACCTTGTTAATCCTAAGCGTCTTTGTTTTCTGACTCATACTACTTTTCATTACCGCGTAAAAAATCCTCTTTTAGTATTCCGTAGATATAGTAATCGCACCACGAAGACACCATCTTGCCGCCGCGTATTAGCCCCTCGCGGGTAAAGCCGCACCGTTCAAGCATTCTAATAGACGCTGTGTTGCGAATATCTACGTCGGTCCATAGGCGCTTAAGCTCGGTTTCGGTAAAGCAGAAGCGTACAATTTCGCTTAACGCCTCACTCGCGTAGCCGTTGCCGTGAAAGTCCTCTGAAAGTCGAATAGCGACCTTTGCCATACGGTCGTTCTCTATAAGGTAGACCCAAAGCTCGCCGATAATCTTGTCTGGCTGCTTCAGCGCTATACCTAAGTGAAAGCTCTTTGTCGGCTTTTCAGGCGTGACAAACAGAAGCGACGGGTCCTTATCCGTCTTACCGAGAGATTTGCCCCAATACTCGTATAGCCGTTTATTTGGCATCCATTCCTTAAGGTCAACTATATCAGCTTTTGTCATTACCCGCAGACGTAGCCGCTTTGTTTCAAGGGTGGGCTTCTTCTCAATATAATCGTTTAGGCTCATTACAGCCTCCTAAAAGTTGAACTCATTATCCCAGTCAAACTCGCCGCTTTCCTCCGTGCTTTTGGGCCAATGGGCACACCAGCTCGGTACCGTGGGGTTTTCTACTCGGTCAACACTCGGCGTATAGGGCTTTATGTCAAGCACCGGTGTGCCGTCGTTCGCGTCTATCCATGTAAGCCCGATAACGCCGTTTTCCTTATCAATATAGGTAACGCCCGACGACGAAACGGCAATGGGGTTGGGGCGCATAGGCGAGCGCGTGGCAAAAACGCCAAGCTTGTCGGGTCCTTTCTTATAGGGCTTATCTAAGGAAAGTAAGGCGCGGCACCTCTCGTTGTCGCAGCCGTCAAACCACCAGATTACTTGAACACAGCCGAAGCCGTCCAGCCCCTCAAGCGCGGGAATAAATTCTGGTAAAAGCTTAATATAAAAGCCGTCCTCACCGCTGTGAATAGTGCCTATTTTATTAACACAAAAGCTCATTCTTAAATCCTCCGAAAAATGAAATTAACGACGTCGTAATTCCATTGTAGCGGAAGTATTTTATACTTCAAGCCTTTTTTCGAATTTGCTTAAAGATATTTCGACGCTTCCTTTTTACTTAGTGACGCAAGCCCGCTTTCGTTCTTACTTAGAAAGGCGCGAACCCACTCAGCGTCGGTTTTACTGTATTCACGAAGGCTCCAGCCTATCGCCTTATTAATAAAGAATTCCTTGCTGTTGAGGTTGTTTTCGATTATTTCCGCTAAAAGCGAAGTATCGGTGTTCTCCTTAAAGCGTTGTTGAAAGTCTATCGCCGTGCGTCGAAGCCAAAGGTTATCAGAGCGCGACCACTCTCTCATCGTCTCTTTTAGCTCGGGGTGTTTCTCCACAAGTGCGCCGCAAGCGGCGTCTAAGCTGTCCACCGTCTCCCACCACGATTTTTCCGTGATTAGGCGTTTTAGCTTGTCTATATCCTCCCTCACAAGCCTGTTCATATTCTCCATAATGTAGCCCACCGCCACATACTGCGCCTCGCGGTAGGGCTTTTCCCAGCAAAGAAAGACGAAATTCCAATCAAAAGGCTCTTGCTTTTTTCCCGCCTTCATATAGGGCTTTATTAAGGCGGAGAGTACGGGCTTAGGTAGTCCCAAAAAAGGAAACAGGTCCTTCATATACGCGGACATGCTTTTACTCTTCTCCGCGTCGGCTTTCGCTTCCATCTCCTCAAACAAGCCGTCGTACCACATAACGTTTCTCTCCTACTGCTTCTTTTTTATCGGGTGGCGAATCACCGTGCGCAATCTCGCGGGCTCAACCTTTCGAGCGTCTGAAAGGTATATTTCGTGGTGCAGCCGCTTGTCGGTAATATCGTTCTCGTAGCCGTTCTCCTTAATAAACTCATTCATAAGCGCAACCGTCGCGGGCTCGTCATCAAACGCGCCGATATGAAGTATTTGTACACAAAGCCCCCTCGTCTACTGTAAGAAATTCCGCTTTCGAGCAATCTATCTTCTTCTTTTTTTCCGCCTCGGCGACTGCCCAGTCGAAATCGGACTTTGTCACAAAATCGGGTAATCGAATTATAGAAATCCAGTTGAAGGTTGATTTATCAGAATAATCTATGCCGTCTATGCCGTCCTGCCACCAGAAGCCCTCAAGTGGCGGCACGACATAGTCGTAGTATCCGTCAATTCTGTGGTCGCCGAGCTTGCTCATCTTTATCGTAAACGCCACGGCGTAAAGTATGCCAACGGCGGCTTTGTATTCGCCGCCCTCCTCGTTCGGGTTGCCCTTTCCTCTTACCGCTATGTAATTCACGCTCGGCACGGTAACGATTTCGGGCGTGCTTTTCGGCATATAGAATTCTTTGTACTCTTTCTTGAAATCAAAAGCCATTGTTCATACCTCGTAAGTGTAATTATATAAAAATGATAGCACCTGTGTGTTTTTCAGTCAATTGAAAAAAGCAAAGCCGCGCCATAAAGAGCGCGGCTGATTACTTGATAAAACTTAGATTTTGAAGAACTCGACAAATGCCTTGTGAGTAGAGTAGATATCAAGTGTGCTTGCTATTTCGTAAGGCGCGTGCATTGAAAGAAGCGCCACGCCGATATCCACAACCTCTACGCCGAGCTTGGAGATATACTTCGCAACGGTTCCTCCGCCGCCCTCGTCAACCTTACCGAGCTCGCCCGTCTGCCACGGAACATTAGCCCCGTCAAGGAAGGCGCGTACCTCGCCCATAAACTCAGCCGACGCGTCGTTTGTGGAATACTTTCCGCCGCTGCCCGTGTATTTTGTAATAACGGGTCCATAGTTTACGCGGGCGGTGTTGCGTTTTTCAAAGACCTCCTTGAAGGTGGGGTCATACGCGGCGTTTACGTCGGCGCTAAGACACTTGGAATTCATTATTACGTTCTCTACCTGAACGCCAGCGGATGTGCTTAGAAGGGACAGAAAGTTCCTTAGCATATCCGAAGACATACCTGTGTTGCCATCGCTTCCCGTTTCCTCTTTATCCGCAAGGACACAGACAGCCGTGCGCTTGGGTGTGCCTTTTATTCCCAGAAGCGCAGTAAGCGAGGTGTAGGCGCAGACACGGTCGTCGTGCGCGTACGCGCCGACCATGCTTTTATCGAAGCCGACGTATTTTGCCTTAAGCGCGGGAACAATCTCTATTTCCGCCGAGATGAAATCATCCTCGGTAATACCGTACTTCTCGTTTAAAAGCTTCATTATATTAAGCTTAACGGGTTCTTTTACCTCTTCGTCGTCGAACGGCTCGCTACCGATAAGAAGGTTTAACTCCTCGCCCTTAATTACCGTTCTTGCTGTGCGGTCGTCCTGTACCTTGTAGGAGAGGTGCGGAAGAATATCGGTTATGTAAAAGACAGGCTCGTCGTCCTTTTCGCCGATATTTATTTCGAGCGCGCTTCCGTCCTTCTTCGCGATAACACCGTGAATCGAAAGGGGTAAGGCAACCCACTGGTACTTCTTCAAGCCGCCATAATAATGGGTTTTGAAGTAGCAAAGCTCGCCGTCTTCAAAAAGAGGGTTCGGCTTAAGGTCAAGCCGAGGACTGTCTATATGCGCGGCAGTAATATTTACGCCCTTGTCGAGCGGCTCGCTTCCGATAATAGCGGCAAGCAGGCTCTTTTTGTGGTTGTTGTAATAAATCTTGTCGCCGCTTTTATAGCTTCTTCCCGCGACAAACTCGGTATAACCGTTCTTCTCTAAAAGCTCAATGCTCTTTTTTACAAATTCACGCTCTGTCTTTGCGGTATTCAAAAAATCAATGTAGCCGCCGATATAGCCGTCAAGCTCCTTTTCGGCGCTCTTTTTAAAGCTTTTGTAGCAGCTCTCCTGCTTAGACATAAGCTCTTCTGCAAGCTTTTGTCCCTTCGTTTTTTCCTTTGACATTCTAATTCCTTCTTTTTTATTCATTAAACCAGATATCAAGCTGGTTCTTTACCTGCTTTAGCTTCGCGCAGAACTCTTCCTTCGTGGCATTGTTCGTTACAATAATTTCGCTTACCTGCTTCACCGCGTCCTCGTTCATCTGACCGTCTATACGGTGCTTCGCCTGCTGCATAGTAATTCCGTCGCGCTTCATAATACGCTTAATTATCTTGTCCTCGTCGGCGGTGACCATTATTGTTTTGTCACAGACGGCGTAAAGTCCGCTCTCAATAAGCGCCGCCGCTTCGACTACACAGTATTTTTCTCCGCTTTCGTGAAGCACGTCGAAATACTCGACCATCCTTTTAATTATGTACGGATGGGTGATTTCGTCAAGACGGCGCTTCTTCTTCGGGTCGGGGAAGCAGATATCCGCAAGCCCCCGACGGTTAAGCGTTCCGTCCTCTTTAAGAATACTCGGCGAAAACTCTTTTACGAGCGCGTCAAGACAGGGCATTCCTTTTTCAACAACCTCGCGCGCAACGTCGTCGCCGTCTATTACAGGCACGCCGAGCTTCGCGAGATATTCCGACGCAAAGCTTTTTCCCGTTCCCGAGCGCCCAGTGAGCGCCACAACATAGAACTTGCTCATAGCTCCACCACCTTAAAGCCGGCGGCTCTTATCAAACGGTTAAGAACCGCGAGTGAAACCCCGTCCTTCTTTGGGCAACGGGCAAAAACCGTAGTAGCGCCCGCCTTATCGAGCATACGAAGCACCGTAAACAGCTTCTTCGCCTGCTCCTCGGGGCTGTCGATATGTCCGTAGGAGACAGAAGGTATTGCTATCTTTTCGTTCTCACCGTCAAAGCACATGGCGTAGGTGTTGCCGCTTGCGTTCTTTTCGGCATATTCGGCGAACTTCTTCAAGCTCCCCTTTACTATAGTTACATCTGCCGCGGGAGAATAATGCTTATACTTCATTCCGGGTGACACAACCTTTTCGTCCTTGCCGACCTCTTCAAGCACAGCCTTTGCAAGTACGGCGTTCGGGACAATATCCTTTATCTGTTCAAGGGTTATTACGCCCGGGCGGAATATCGTAGGAACGCTTTCGCAAAGCGAAATAACTGTGCTCTCCACGCCGAATTCGCAGCAGCCCGCGTCAAGTATTAGCGGAATTTTGCCGTGTAGGTCGTCGAGAACATGACGCGCGGTCGTTGGGCTGGGCTTAGAAGAAAGGTTTGCCGACGGCGCCGCAACGGGAAGGGCGCATTTCTCAATTACCCTTTTTGCTACGGGGTGCGAAGGCATACGAACCGCCACCGTGTCCATCTTGCAGGTCACGGTATCATTAATAAGCTCGCTCTTCTTGAAAATCATCGTAAGCGGTCCCGGCCAAAAGGCTTTAGCAAGCGCAACCGCCTCCTTGGGTATCTCCTTAACCACCGAGCGAAGCATTAGCATATCGCTGATATGGACAATGATAGGGTTATCCTGCGGACGTCCCTTTACCTTAAATATCTCTTTTACGGCGTTCTCGTTATACGCGGACGCGGCGAGGCCGTAAACGGTTTCGGTGGGAAGCCCGATTACCCTGCCCTGCTTCAAAAGCTTCGCGGCAAGGTCGGTTGCTTCTTCAAAATTCGCGTCTGTTACTTCAAAATACTGAGTATCCAAACTTTCACTCCCTACTGCTGCGCCTTAAGCTTTTCCGCTTGGTCGGCGGTGATAAGCGCGTCGATTAGCTCGTCAAGGTCGCCGTTGAGCACTGCTTCCAGCTTATAGAGCGTAAGCCCTATTCTATGGTCGGTTACCCGTCCTTGCGGGTAGTTATAGGTTCTAATTCTTTCGCTTCTGTCGCCCGTTCCAACCTGCCCCTTGCGCTCGGCGGCTATTGTCGCGTTCTGCTCTTGAAGCATAGCGTCATAAAGGCGTGAGCGAAGTATCTTCATAGCGCGGTCCTTGTTCTTGTACTGGCTACGCTCGTCCTGACACTCCACCACTATTCCCGTGGGAAGGTGGGTGATGCGAATGGCGGATTCGGTTTTGTTAACGTGCTGTCCGCCAGCGCCGCCCGAACGGTAGGTGTCTATTTGTAGGTCCTTTTCGTTTATGTCAACCTCCACGTCCTCAACCTCGGGCAAAACCGCAACGGTAACGGTTGAGGTGTGAATACGTCCTTGCGTTTCGGTTTCGGGAACGCGCTGAACCCTATGGACACCGCTTTCAAACTTAAATCGACTGTACGCGCCGTCACCCGATATAGAAAAGCTTATCTCCTTATAGCCGCCGAGCTCGGTTTCGTTGGCGTTAAGTATTTCCGTCTTAAAACGCTTAACCTCGGCGTACATTGAATACATTCTATATAGCGAGCCCGCAAAAAGCGCCGCTTCCTCGCCGCCCGCACCTCCGCGGATTTCCACAATGACGTTCTTGTCGTCGTTCTCGTCGCGCGGAAGCAATAGAACCTTAAGCTCCTCGTTCATACGCTCCATATTCTCTTTCGAGGTATCGTACTCCTCTTGGACTATCTCTTTAAAGTCCTTATCGAGCCCGCCCTCGTCAAGCATTGCCTTTGCTTCGTCGAAGGAGTCCTTCGCCTTGCAGTAAGCTCTAAACTTCTCAACTATCGGGGTTAGCTGCTTTAGCTCCTTCATAAGAGACTTGTATCTCTCGTTGTCCGACACAACACTCGGGTCTGACAGCAGCTCGTTTATCTCCTCGTAGCGCGCCTCGACCAGCTTTAGCTTTTCAAACATCAGTTACTTCCTCACTGGGTATTATTTTCTTTATATTTTTCTCAATTTTAGTTCGCGGCAACATAATTTCGTGCCCGCAGCCCTTGCATTTTATCTTAAAATCCATGCCGACGCGAAGCACCGCGAACTCCTTGCTGCCGCAAGGATGCGGTTTTTTTACAACTATTGTATCCCCTACGTTAACGTTCATAATTCACCCGCAATATTTGCTGTACCGTATATAATACCACATAATACATTTAAAAGCAAAGATATAGACAAAAGAAGGGCTCTTTTTTCGTTTGTCTGCATATATTTATCTATAAAACAGTCGGCACCAATAATACAGGATAACCGACGCAAAGCTTGCAGAAACTGCGAAAGGAACAGCTACAGAAATGAAAGAATGCGTTTATGAGGGAAGTATAATTGAAGAGGAGAGACGAAAGGGTATCGTCCGCGACAGACGTTCTTTAATAGCGGCGGCGGAGAATAAAACGACCCTTGAAAGCTACGCCTTCGCCTTTGACGGAGAGGGAAACCTAATCGTTCCCTTCTGCGGGCTTCGCGGAATTATTCCCTTTGCTGAATGCGCCTACGCCTTTGACGGAAAGGAGCTGCGCGAGGTCGCGGCTATTTCCCGCGTAGGTAAGCCCGTATGCTTTACAATAACAAGGTTTTTTCGCGACAAGGACGGAAGCGAAGCCGCGCTTCTTTCCCGCCGCGACGCACAGAAAAGGTACTACGACGAAGCCATATCAAGGCTTATTCCCGGCGACATTATCCCCTGCCGAATTACTCACATTGAGCGCTTCGGTTGTTTCGCGGATATAGGGCGAGGCATTACGGCGCTAATGCCAATCGACCTTATTTCTGTTTCGCGTATTTCTCACCCTTCTGAGCGGCTTTCGGTGGGCGATACAGTCCGCTGTGTGATAAAGACGGTGGACGGCGACGGACGCATTGTCTTGAGCCTAAAAGAGATGCTCGGCACCTTCCTGCAAAACGCCGAGCTTTTTCAAGCTGGCGAAACCGTCACGGGCGCTGTGCGCTCGGTCGAAAGCTATGGTGCGTTTATTGAGCTCGCGCCTAACCTTTCGGGGCTCGCAGAGCCTTGTGAGGGTATAAGTGAAGGCGACTCGGTTAACGTTTATATTAAAAGCATAATACCAAATAAGCTTAAGGTGAAGCTCACGGTAGTAGGCTTATCGGACGAGATTTATAAACGAAAACCGCTTCGCTTCTTCGGTGACGAAGAGCATATCGACCGCTTTGTTTATTCGCCACCAAACTGCGAACGCACGGTAGAAACGGTTTTTTGCGCCAATAGCTACATATAGCCTTGCGCCCGCTTTTTTTCCTCAATATTTTGTGATATAATATAAGGAAAGAAAGAGGTGACGGTATGATTAATGATACCTTTACGGCGGGCGTTGTTCCCGGCGGTCTCACCGACCACAAGGAGATTAAAATTCTTATCTGCGTTGTACTGAACTCGATAGCCGAGCCCGTTTCCAACAGCAATCTGTTAGAAGCGTTCACAGACGAGGGCTACGCGAACTATTTCGAGTGTGCCGACGCGGTATCAGACCTAATCGAGGCAGGACATATCCTCCAAAACGACGCAAACGAGTATTCGCTGAGCGCCACAGGTAAAACAATAGCTACCGAGCTTTATTCCGACCTTCCCGCGACGGTACGCGAAAGGGTGACCGATAAGGCGTTTTCCTTACACATTCGCTCAAAAAAAGAAAAGCACCACCGCGTTGATATAATAAAACGCGACAATGCTTATTTTGCTGTTTGCAAGCTCTGTGAAAGCAACGGCACCGAGGTTTTTTCGGTCTCTATCACGGTGCCGACAATGGCTATGGCGAAGACGGTGCGTGAGCGATTCGTCGATAACGCCGAGGAGATAGTAAGACTTAATATGCGCTTGCTTACGGGCGAAAGCTTATAAGCTACTCCTCCGCGAACTTTTCGAGCCACTCGTCCGAAAGGTCGTTAAGCTCGCATTTTACTTCTAAAAGCAAATCACAAAGCTCTGTCAGCCTCGTATGGTCGCACGCGACCTCGGGGCTGTTTATCTGATGTTCAAGGTCAAAGACCTGAACCTCAAGCTCTTCAATACGCTTATCAACGAAGGCTTTGCGCTCGCGCTCTCTTGCGCGCTGGGCGCGAAGCTCTTTTTGATTAATAGGCGCGTCCTCGGCTTTTTTCTGCTCCGTCTTTTTCTCGGGTTCGGCTATTCTGCCCGTTTCACGGTAATCTCTGTAGGCTCGGTAGCTTTCAAACAGCTTCCACGCGTCTTCCTCAAGAAGCAGAATTTTGCTGTCGATACACTCCATTAAATAACGGTCGTGGGTAACGACTATCATTGTGCCGCTAAAGCTGCGAAGCGCGTCGTAAAGTATGTCCTTTGTGTAGATATCAAGGTGGTTCGTCGGTTCGTCGAGGATAAGAAGATTCGGGTGTTCAAGCGATATCCGCGCGAGGTTAAGCCGCGCAAGCTCGCCGCCTGAAAGTCCGCGCGCGTCTATAAACACATCCTCGCCTCGAAAGCCCACCGCGGCAAGAAGACTTCTTATTTCAAGCTGATTCATAGCGGGATAGATGTCCCATATATACTCGAGCGGATTTTTCGAGCGCGTGGCGCTCATAGTCTGCTCAAGATAGCTTGTCTTTACGCCGCCGCCCATACGAACACGTCCGCCCTCGGGCGGATTTTTTCCGAGTATGGTTTTTAATAAAGTAGTTTTTCCCGTTCCGTTCGCGCCAACAATCGACAGCCGCTCACCCCTTAACAGTTCAAGTGAAAGGTCGCTTACAAGCAGCTTTCCGCCCGCCTTGACCGAAAGGTCTTTTATAGTCATAACCTCTTTGTAAGGCTCGTTATCAGGAATAATATCAAGCTTCACCTTAACATGCGACGCTGTATCGGGAGCGGAGAGGTCAAGCTTTTCCAGCTGCTTTCTGCGGCTCTTTGCCATATTTGAGGTGGACGCGCGGACAAGGTTTCTGTCAACGTAATCGGAAAGCTTTTCGGCAAGCTCGGTTTTGCGCTCGTACTCTTTTTCTTCGCGCGCTTCATACTCCGCTTTAAGCTTGAGGTAAGCAGTGAAGTTGCCCACGTAGCTCTTCGCTCTGCCGTTTTGTATCTCGACGGTCTTTGAAAAGATAGCGTCAAGGAAATGACGGTCGTGCGAAACGGCGAGGATAGCGCCCTCGTATTCAAGCAAAAACGCTTCAAGCCACTCAAGGGTGTCGATATCAAGATGGTTTGTCGGCTCATCGAGTATTAGAAGGTCCGGCTTCATAATAAGCAGTTTCGCAAGCGCAAGACGTGTCTTTTCGCCACCGCTGAGAACGCCGACCTTCTTTTCGTGGGTCTCTTTTGGAAACCCCATGCCGCTGAGTATCTTTTTAATATTGAAGTCGAGGTTGTAGCCGTCGATAGCGTCGTAGCGCGCCGATACCTCGGCATATTCCTTAATAAGCCCCTCGTCGGCGCCCATTGTGCGCTCCAGCTCCTTCATTCTCAAAAGCAGCTTGTCAGCGTCGTTCACCGATTTCATCTCGGTATAGATGGTCTTTTCAGGACTGAGTCCCGACATCTGCTTTTGGTAGCCCACGGTCGCGCCGTTTTTGAGTACAACAAAACCACCGGTGGCAGTTAGCTCGCCGGTGATTATACTGAGAAGCGTTGTTTTGCCGCAGCCGTTGTAGCCGACAAGCGAAACCCGCTCCCTTTCGTTTACTTGGAAGGATACGTCGCGCAGAACCTCGTTCGCACCGAACGACATCGCGACGCCTGAAACATCGAGTATCATTTTTTCTCCGCTTTATTTTATCCCCGCGGTTTTCTTGCACCAATCGAGAAGGAAAGCGTAGGTATCCGCCTTGTTGTCCTCGTTAAGTATCTCGTGGCGCTTGCCCTCAATTAGCTTAAGCTCCACCTTTTCCTTGCCCGATTCCTTAAGCTTTCCGTATACCTCCGTCGGTCCCTTTGAAAAGTCGCCGACAGGGTCCTCGCCGCCCGAAATAACCAGTATGGGCAAATCGTTTCTTATCTTGCCCGCCCAGTCCTTCTTTGAAACAGCGCCGAGAACCTTCATAAGGTCGCGGTAGCCCGAAAGTGTAAAAAGATAACCGCACTTGGGGTCGTTAATATATTTTGTTACGTTTGAGCGTTCGGTTGAAAGCCAGTCGAACGGTGTCTTTACGTCATCGTACTTCTTATTATAGCTTCCGAACGCAAGCTTATCAATAAACGGGCTTTTATGGCGCTCACCCTTGAAAAGGGCAATAACGTTAACTAAAAAGATTCCTATTCCTCCAACGGGATTAGCGCCGCTCGTTCCCATAAATATCGCGCCGTTAATGTCACGCGAGAAACGCGAGGCGTAAAGACGCGCCACGAAGGAGCCCATGCTGTGCCCAAGAAGAATTATCGGTAGCTTCGGATACTGCTTCTTTGCTATTCCCGTAAGGGTATGCACGTCCTCAGCGAGAATGGAATATCCGTTCTTGTCGGCGAAAAAGCCCATCTGCTCGTCGGTCTTCGCGGTATCGCCGTGACCTAAATGGTCGTTGCCGAAAACGACGAAGCCGTTCTTCACCATGTATCTTGCGAAATCGTCGTAGCGCATAATGTATTCAGCCATACCGTGGGTTATCTGGAGAATCGCGAGCGGAGCCTTCTCGGAATTCCGCCACGCCTTGTAGCTGACGTCAGTTTTACCGTCAGCCGATAAAAACTTGCCGCTCTTTACTTCAATAGGCATTCTTTCTTCTCCTTAAATGTTTAATGCAATAATTATACCCTTTTCGCCACCGCTTCTTCAATCGGTATAAAACATAAAAAGTTCACTGTAATTTCGTCAAATAGCAAAGCGCCCGCTCAGGCGTTCACCTTTATTGCGCCGAGAACCTCCCCAACCTTTTCACGAATTATCAAGTCCGCCTCGCCGTCGTAAGGGGTCTCGTCGCGGTTGATAAGCACAAGCTTCTTGCCGCCGAAGTAGCGTATAAGCCCCGCCGCGGGATAAACGGTAAGACTTGTGCCCGCGACAATCAGCACCTCGGCTTTGCTTATAGCCTCCACCGCGCCCGAAAGGGTATCACCGTCAAGCCCTTCCTCGTAAAGCACCACGTCGGGCTTTATAGTGCCGCCGCAACCGCATTTTGGTATACCGACTGAGGTCTGTATAAACTCCGCGTCAAAAAGCTTATGGCAACGCAAACAATAATTTCGGTGGACGCTGCCGTGCAGCTCGAAAACCCTTTTACTTCCCGCCATAGTGTGAAAGCCGTCTACATTTTGGGTGATTACCGCTTTAAGCTTCCCCGCTTCTTCAAGCTCGCAAAGCTTATAATGCGCGGCGTTCGGCTTTTTATCGAGGTAGATGAACGCCTTCTTGTAGTATTCAAAGAACTCCTCCGTGCGAGCTTCAAAAAAGCTGTGGGAAACGATTACCTCGGGAGGATAGGCGCATTTCTGTTGATACAGTCCGTCGCCGCTTCTGAAATCGGGTATTCCGCTTTCGGTGGAAACACCCGCTCCGCCGAAGAAAACAATATTACTACTGCTGTCGATAATACTTTGAAGCTCTTGCGTCCCTGTCATCCTTTCACCCCTTTTCACATTACGGCAAGGTGCGAAGTCTTTACGCCGAGCCGCTTAAGTTTATTAATTATAGCACAAACCGATGACTTAGAAAACCGCTTCAACCCTTTCTTATTGAAAAGAGCGCAGGTATTCTATATAATAGAAGTACCACTAATTCATCTGTGAGGTATTTATGCCCTCTATTATCGATTACGCAAAAACCTTTACGAAGAGCTTCGACGAAGCGCCGTTTTCCGAAGTAGACAGCCTTGTGCTTTCCGAGCTTACCTATTCCCGCTTTGACGGCTATGTTCCTGCGAGGCAAAGCATTTTTTCTCCCGCAAGAAGACTTCGCGATATAATGACCGTCGATAACGCCGAGGTTATCCTTTCTGGCGTTCACGACGCAGATAGCGAACGCAAGCTTATCGCCGCCGTGCTTCAAAACCCGCGCTATCGTGATATGCGTGTAAGCCGCTATGTATCGGAATTCGATTGCGAGCGCGAGATACAGTTCTGCGGTATTACATATATTATCGGCAGTATAATCTACGTCGCCTTCCGAGGCACCGACTCTACGGTCGTGGGCTGGAAGGAGGACTTTAATATGTCCTTTATGGATTTTGTGCCCGCTCAAAAGCTTGCGGCGGAGTACCTTAACGAGACCGCCCGCCGCTTTCACGGAGGGCTTTATGTCGGCGGACACTCAAAGGGCGGAAATCTCGCCGTTTACGCCGCCGTTATGTGCGACAAGGGGGTACAGAGGCGGCTTACTAACGTCTTTAGTCACGATGGTCCCGGCTTTAAGGAGGACGTACTTGATAAAGAAAGATTCTCGTCTGTCAGCGACAGAATAAAGAAAACCGTTCCGCAGTCCTCCCTTATTGGTATGGTGCTCGAAACAAAGGAAGCCTACACCACAATAAAGAGTAACGCGAGCGGCATTACGCAGCATTCGCCGTACTCGTGGGAGGTTGAAGACGGTAGCTTTATTGAGCTTGAGGGGATAACAAAGGGCGCACGGTACATCGACGGCGTTTTATCTAAATGGCTCTCCTCGCTTACCGACGAAAAACGCGAAATCTTTGTGGACGCGCTTTTCAGCGTTGTTGAAGCAACGGGCGCTAAGAGTACTAAGGACTTAAGCAGCATAAACGCTTCTAAAATTAAGGACGCTTTGTCGGGGATAAAAAGCCTTGACTCTGAAACAAAAAGCTTTGTGCTTGAAACAATACTTCATCTCGCTTCTACCGCCATTAAGGACACGGTAAAGCTTGTAGAACGGTCTTAGTAAATAGAATTATTAAGTAAGGACAGACGGCTTCGTCTGTCCTTTGTTTATCTCGATAATTTGTAAAAGGAAGCTCACTCTGCGGAAAATGCTTCTTTAAACGCGTTAATCGCCTTTCGGGCGGTGTACATTTTAATTAGTCCTTCCTTCGCAAAGCCTGTTACCGTGACCTCAGAGTCGCTCGCTTCGTTTTCGTTAAACTCCACGCAAACCACCGTCGGAGACGAGGCAAGCCCGCCCACGTTAGTTATAAACGCGACATAAGGCTTATTTGAAAAGTCGGTCAATATAACCTCGAAGCCGCTTGCGGAAAAAATCTCTCTGCTTTTCTTTTCGCACTCCTTGGTGGAAAGCGTCGTGCTTATCGTTTCGGTTTCGCTGTCCAGCTTACAGCCGCGAAGCCCCATCTGCGTTCCCTTTGAAGCTCCGTACGCCCCTGCCGCCGCGCCGAGCGCACCGCCGCTTATTGCTCCGCCGACAGCGCCCGCTACACGCGCCACGCCCGCAAAGCCCGCTTCAATAATCTGCTCTATCTCTCTTTTGTACTGTGGTGTTGGCTCTTTACTTTTCATCAGGCTTCTTCTTTCTCTGTTCGTTTAACGTCTTAATTAGCTGCTTCTTAATTACGATATTATCGCTGTACGGATTAATTACGAAGCCGCTCGATTTACCGCGCGGGTCAAGCACCAGCGTGGAAAGGTCCGCGTAGGTAACGATTATCGTCTGCTCGTCACCCTTTTCCCGCCATTTTGCAAGCTGCTGCCAGTCGGTAAAAGCTATGAAAAATTCCTCGTTTTCCTCGTTTTCGAGGGTGACGAAGCCTATTACAGTTTCCTTTGGTAGCACCGTGTTTCCGTCTTTATCGGGCGCGGGCGGGTCTGGCGTGATTTTAACGGGAGTAATAAAGCTCGCTTTAATGACCTCGTTTATCATATCAGCCTGATTCTTTTCGTTGTTCTCAGCGCACATTACCTTTATTGCCGCTATAAGCGACGGATTGTCAACGGGCTTGTTTATGTCCATCTTCACACTCCCCTTACTCTTACTGCGATAATATTATAAAGGGCGGTAGGACCGCCCTTTATTCATTGCATATCAATGAAGCTGCAAGCCGCTATTGCCGCGACCGAGCCGTCCGCCGCCGCTGTGGTAAGCTGACGCACCGCTTTCGTTCGGCAGTCACCCGCCGCGAAAACGCCCGCGCGTGAGGTTCTGCAGTCCTCGCCCGCTTTAATATAGCCACTCTCGTCAAGCTCTACAAGCTCGGAAAAAGCCTCGCTTTGCGGCGTCTGTCCCACGGCGAGAAACAGCCCAGATACCTTTAGCTGGCTTTCTCTGCCGTTAAGTACGCTTTTTAAGGAAACGCCCGTAAGCGTCTCCTCACCGAGATAGCCGCTTATAACCGTTTCCAGTTCAAAGCGAACGTTCTTCTTCTCACGAAGCCGCTCGACAAGCTTCACTTCGCCGCGAAATTCGGTGCGTCTATGAATAAGCGTAACCTGATTGCATATTTCTGAAAGATATATCGCGTCGGAAAGCGCCGTGCTTCCGCCGCCGCAGACGGCTACATCCTTACCCTTATAAAAAACTCCGTCGCAAACCGCGCAGTAGGATATTCCGTTACCCACAAGCTCCGCTTCGCGAGGAAGCGACAGACCCCTATGCTTTAAGCCTGTGGCGATTATTACAGCCTTACAGCTGTATTCGGCATATTCGGTTGTTACCGTCTTTTCCGCGCCGTTATCGGAAATACTAAGTACCCTATCAAGCTCTGCTTTCGCGCCGAGCTCGGTCGCCTGCGTATAAAGGTCATCGGAAAGCTCCGCGCCGCTTACGTTTTTTCTAGAGGGAAAGTTTTCTACGCTCGGAGAAAGGGCTATCTGTCCGCCAAAGCCCTCGGCTTCTATCATTAGCACGCTTTTTCCTGCGCGCCGCGCGTAGACCGCCGCGGTCATCCCCGCGACACCCGCTCCGATAATAATTATATCAAAACTCTTTTGCACTGTTTGTTTCCTTATTGAGCCATTGTAAATTTTTTAATATCGGGCGCGGAAACAAGCTTTTTCACCGTATTGCCGTCCGTCACAATAAGTGTCGGCGCCTGCTTTATCTCGTACTTTTTGGCGAGGTCAACGTTTGACTCCACGTCCATAATCTTAAACACAACGCCCGCGTCCTCAAGGATAGATTTCGCCACCTTGCAGTTGGGGCAGGTCTTTGTGGTAAAGAGTAAAAGCTCCTTGCCGTTAGTATCAACAGCCATAACCTTTTCGGTCACGCTGTCTTTTCTGTTGGCGTTTTCGGGAGCGCTCGCGTTCATTATACTTACGCTCGATTTCTCGACCTTGTAAAGCTTTCTGTCCTTAAATTCCTGTGACTTACCCTCGTTCCAGTTCTGTACGGGACGGTAATAGCCAGTAATACGGCTGTAAACCTCCGTTGTTTCGCCGCAATCGGGGCACTCATACTTTTCGCCAGAAATGTAGCCGTGGTTCTTGCAGACGGAATAGGTCGGCGAGATTGTATAATAGGGCAATCTGTGGTTTTCAGCTATCGTTCTGACGAGATTTGCCGCCGCCTTCCAGTCGGGCAGCTTTTCGCCCAAGAAGGCGTGGAAAACGGTGCCAGAGGTATAAAGGGTCTGGAGGTCGTCCTGAATAGCGAGCGCGGAGAACATATCGTCAGAGTAACCTACGGGCAGGTGCGAGCTGTTCGTATAGTAGGGTGTGCCGTTCTGGTTCGCGGTCTTAATGAACGGGTAGCGCTTCTTGTCGTGCTTCGCGAGGCGGTAGGTGGTGGATTCCGCAGGCGTAGCCTCAAGATTGTAAAGGTCGCCGTACTTCTCCTGATAGTCCGACAGCCGCTCGCGCATATGGTTGAGCACGTCCTTTGCGAAAGCCTGCGTCTTTTCGTCGGTAAGGTCCTTGCCGAGCCACTTCGCGTTAAGCCCGACCTCGTTCATACCGATAAGACCAATCGTTGAGAAATGGTTGTCGAAGGTGCCGAGATAGCGCCTTGTGTAAGGATAGAGCCCTTCTTTTAGAAGCCTTGTTATTATCGTTCTTTTCACCTTAAGCGAACGCGCGGAGATATCCATCATCTTGTCAAGACGGGTGTAAAAATCGTTCTCGTCAGAAGCGACATAGGCGATACGCGGAAGATTAATAGTAACTACGCCGATAGAGCCCGTGCTCTCGCCGCTACCGAAGAAGCCACCCGACTTCTTACGAAGCTCGCGTAGGTCTAAGCGAAGACGGCAGCACATACTTCTTACGTCGCTTGGCTCCATATCGCTGTTAATGTAATTTGAGAAATAGGGCGTGCCGTACTTCGCGGTCATCTCGAAGAGAAGCTTGTTGTTCTCGGTTTCCGACCAGTCGAAATCGCGGGTAATAGAATAGGTGGGGATAGGATACTGGAAGCCGCGTCCGTTCGCGTCACCCTCAATCATCGTTTCGATAAACGCCTTGTTTATCATATCCATTTCGGGCTTGCAGTCCTTATACTTAAAGTCCATCTCCTTGCCACCGACTATGGCGTACTGCTCCGCGAGGTCCGCGGGAACGGTCCAGTCGAGGGTTATGTTGGAAAACGGCGCCTGCGTGCCCCAGCGGCTGGGTGTATTAACGCCGTAGGTGAAGGATTGTATGCAGTTCTTAACCTCGTAATAGCTGAGGTTGTCCGCCTTAACGAAGGGCGCAAGGTAGGTGTCGAACGAGGAGAACGCCTGAGCGCCCGCCCACTCGTTCTGCATAATGCCGAGGAAGTTTACCATCTGGTTGCAGATGGAAACAAGGTGCTTTGCGGGCGCTGAGGTGATTTTGCCCGGTATTCCGCCCAAGCCCTCTTGGATAAGCTGACGCAACGACCAGCCCGCGCAGTAGCCCGTAAGCATAGAAAGGTCGTGGATATGGATATCCGCGTTTCTGTGCGCGTTCGAGATTTCCTCGTCGTATATTTCGGAGAGCCAGTAGTTCGCGGTAATGGCTCCTGAGTTGCTTAAAATAAGACCGCCGACGGAATAGGTAACGGTGGAGTTTTCCTTAACGCGCCAGTCGGTAAGGTGAACGTAGCTATCGACAAGCTCTTTATAGTCAAGTATTGTCGACTTCATATTGCGTATCTTCTCGCGCTGTTTACGGTAAAGGATGTACGCCTTAGCAACGTCCGCGTAGCCCGCTTGAACAAGCACAGACTCTACGGAGTCCTGAATATCCTCAACGCCGACCTTACCGTCAACTATCTTGTGCTGATAGTCGGCAGTTACCTTTAAAGCCAGCAAATCAATAATATCGGGATTGTACTGCTTGTCCTGCGCCTCAAACGCCTTTGTGATAGCGACGGAGATTTTGGAAATATTAAAATCGCTTTCCTGACCGTCCCTTTTAATAACTTTGTACATAACTACTCCTTTGCCGGCTGTTTACGTCTATTTTAACAGACACCGAAAAACGCGATGTTTGTTCGCCTACTTTGAATTATATCATTTAGGGGTATAATGTCAATAAAAAAAGGCACTATATATAGTGCCTTTTTTTTGTTAATTTTGCACTTTTATAACAAGATATAGGTTTTCTATAGACCTCTAATTTCTACTGTTTTTATGCTTTTTCGCAGTATTTCGGCAAATTTCTCGGTTTCTTCAAGGGAAAAGGCGGAAAAGCCCTCGCCTACAAGGTCGCCCGAATCAACAAAATGCTGTAGGTATAAAACTTCAGCGCCGCTGAGCCATTCGCCGACTTCGGCTATGTCGTCCTCGGTGTGCAGCTCCCGCACAAGGGTCATACGAAATTCATACGGAACCGTGCCCGATTTTAACAATTCTACGCTTCTTTCCACCTCGGATATGTCGTAGCCCCTTACGCCGATTGTGCGCGAATAACCGCGCTTAGAGTTCTTTATATCCATAGCGACGTAGTCAACAATGCCTTTTTTTAATATACGCTCAAGTCGCTCTGGAAAGCTTCCGTTTGTGTCGAGCTTGACTAAGAAGCCAAGCGCTTTTATTTCTTCAATAAGTACATCTATATCATCATAAATAAGCGGCTCGCCGCCCGAAATGACAACGCCTTTAAGTATTCCCTTTCTTCCTTCAAGAAAGCGTAATACCTCTTCAGGCGGAATCTCCCGTTCGGTTTCGGGGTGAACGACGAGCGGCGCGTTATGACAAAATGGGCAACGGAAATTACACCCGCCCATAAAGACCGTAGCGGCGAGCGTACCCGGGTAATCGACCATAGACAGCTTCTGAAGTCC
>CAYWJF010000009.1:26830-31924 GCA_964458545.1 uncultured Oscillospiraceae bacterium
CTTACCGCATTTTGCAGTATTTGTCAATACCGCATTTTGTTGTAGGGTAAACTATATTCGGTGATGAAAATGATTTATAGACGCATTCGTGATTTGCGGGAGGACTGCGACCTTACGCAGGCGCAGATTTCGAAAATTTTAAACTGTTCACAGCAGGTATACAGCAATTATGAGCTCGGTCAGCGGGACATTCCGACGGCTATTCTAATTGCTTTGGCGAAGCACTACGGTGTTTCAACCGACTATATTCTCGGTCTTTCAGATAAATGAAAAGCTTAACGCCGCCTCAAGGGCGGCGTTCTTGCTTGTTTATATTTTTCTGCTTGTCGCTTTCATCTGCTTTTTCTTTATAATAGACGAAATGAGGTAAACCGCGAAGTACGCAAGCACCGAGATAATTATTATCGTCGCGCCTGAGGCTATATTTAGCGCGTAGGAGACGTAAAGTCCCGCAAGACAGCAGATTATGCCTATTCCAACGGCGAGCGCCATACGCTTTTTTAGGTCGCGGGTGAGAAGCCCCGCCGTCGCAGAGGGCGCGGTAAGAAGCGCGAGCACAAGTATTATACCAGCAACGCGGATAAGCACCACTACGGTCAACGCCACAAGCACAAGAAGAAGGTACTCTAAAAGCGCCGTGTTTAAGCCTATAACCGAGGCAAACTCCTCGTCAAAAAGGTAGGTCTTCCAGTAGTTGAAGAAGATAATAATTACCGCGAGCACAACCACCGTAAGAATACTCATTAATAATATATCCGTGCGGGAAACGGTAAGTATGTTGCCGAACAGATAGGAATTCATATCGGGCGGATAGCCCTTCATAAAACCGATAAAGGCTATCCCGAGCGCCATACCGAGCGACCAGAAAAGAGCTATAAGAACGTCGGAATTCGCTTTGCCGCGGCGCTTTACGAAGCCTATTCCAAAGGCGGCGGCTAAGGAGAAGCCCACGGCGCCGAGCATAGGCTCAAAGCCGAGAAGGTAGCCAAGCCCAACGCCGCCATAGGCGGTATGTGCTATTCCCCCGCTCATCATAACAAGCTTCTTTTCAACGATGATTACGCCGATAATTCCGCAAACGAAGCTCGCAAGCACCGCCGCGACAACAGCGTTTTGTAAAAACTGATATTTAAACAAAGCCTCAATCATGGCAGCAGTCACCTCCGTGTTCGCCGAGCACCCTATGGGGTACGCCGTGGGCGATAAGCTCCACGGGGCAGCCATAAAGCTCGTTAACTACCTCTTTTGAAAGGGACGGCTCGCCGTGATAGACAAGCCTTCCATTAAGGCAGGCAACCTTCTTTACCTTTGAATATACGGCAAAAAGGTCGTGGGTAACCATAACCACGGTCATACTACCGTTAAGGCGGTCAAGCAGCGAATAGATTGCCTCGCGCGAGCTTGGGTCAACGCTTGCGGTAGGCTCGTCAAGAAGCAGTATTCGTGGGTTTGTCGCAAGCGCGCGGGCGATAAGCACCCGCTGAAACTCTCCGCCTGAGAGGTCGGATATCCGCCTGTTTGCAAGCTTGTCTATTCCAACATTCTCAAGCGCGTTCTGCGCCGCTTCCTTGTCCCCTTTTGAATAGCTAAAGAACGGTTTAATTGTGACGCTTATTCTTCCCGTTAGCACAGCTTCCGTGACTGTTATGGGAAAGCGGCGGTCTATCGCGGAAAACTGCGGCACATAGCCTATTGCCGCTTCCCTTCTTTTTGGCTCTTTTCCGAAAACACGAAACTCACCCGACGCTATAGGAACAAGCCCCAGCACCGCCTTTAAAAGGGTGGACTTGCCGCCGCCGTTAGGTCCGATTATTCCGAAGAAGTCACCCTCTTCTACATCAAGACTGACTTTTTCGAGCGCATAGCCCTCCTCATAGTTAACATATAGGTTTTTTATTTCAATTGCTTTTTCCATTACTTCTCCTGTGCGTCGGCAAAGGTCTTTGCCATAAGCTTTAGGTTCTCAACATAATCCTCTGAAAGTGGCGAGAGCATTACCGTAACGCCGCCTATCTCCTCGGCAAACGCCTTTGATTGACTACTGTCTATCTCCTCTTGATAAAAGATAACCTTGATTTCTTTTTCCTTGGCGAAATCAATCATTTCGGTAAGGTGCGTGACCGTAGCCTCTTTCCCCTCCTCCTCAAGCGCGTACATATTCAGTTTGTACTCGTCGGCAAAATAGCCGAAAGCGGGGTGGAATACAAGAAAGTCACGACATTCGACCTTTTCAAGGGTCGCGCGTACCTCGGCGTCGGCGGCGTCTATTTCGGCATTATAGGCTTCGGCATTTGCTTTATAGGCTTCGGCGTTCGCGGGGTCAAGCGCTGAAAGCTCACGCGCTATAGCCGACACCATAACCTTCGCGCGGCGCGGCGAAAGCCAGATATGTGGGTCACGTCCGCCGTCTATCGCAAGGTCGGCATATTTAGTAGCGACCTCTTCTTCAAGCCTTACAACCTTAGTTGCGTCGGAAACGTTCGAAAGAATACTCGCGCTCTCGGCGGGTACGCCAACCGTAAAATAGAGCGCCGCTTCGGAAAAGCTCGCTATCTCCTGCGGAGTTGGCTCGTAGTTTTCGGGGCTGTACCCCGGCGGTATCATTGTAATTACTTCGACAAGGTCGCCCGCAACCGCCCTCGCGAACGCGGCCTCTGGCGGAATTGAAACCGCAATTATTGGTTTCTCATTTTTGTTGTTCTCTTTGTTTTCGCCCGTGCAGCCTGTAGCAAACAGTAGTATCAATATAAGCAAGGGCGCGATAAGCTTCTTCATACTTTTCTCCGTTTTTCCAATATGCAAATGTTTTGCGTTTTTAATTATATCATTATACCCTATTATGTCAACCGAATAAAGCATTATTTGTCGATTTAAGGCTGCTTTAAGGTTCATAGGTAGAATGATACTTACAAGAACTTTTTCCCCTTCAAGACGGACAAGCAGCTTGTCCGCAGGCGCAGCCGCACGCAAAAGGTAGGTTGAGATTGGCTATGCGCTTGTTATATATAAGACCGCGGGACTTCTGGCGTCCCGCGGTCTTTTTATTTTTCGGTACACAAACGCCCTTTTCTTCATAATATGGCTTAAAAAGATAAAGGGTGGTGTTGGTTTTGGTTTTTAGAAGCTTTCTTGGTGCGCTCACGCCCTACGGCTTCACGGGATATTTCGACGAGCTTAGCCGTTTGGATAGCGAAAACAGAACATACATAATTAAGGGCGGACCCGGCTGTGGTAAATCCTCAATGATGAAGCGAATAGGTGAAAAGCTTGAAGCCGAAGAAAACGATATTGAATATATCCATTGCTCAAGCGACCCGCAGTCGCTCGACGGGGTAATATGCGAAAGGCTCGGCTTCGCGCTTGCAGACGGCACTTCTCCGCACGTCTTGGAGCCCGCGCTTCCTGCCGCGCGGCAGAGCGTACTTTCCTTATATGATTGTATTGACGAAGCGGCGCTTACAGAAGTACGCGCGGCGCTTACAGAGTTCACGGCAAAAAATAAGCGGTGCTTTGAGCGCGCGGGCAGGTTTATCTCCGCCTCTGCTTCGCTTTATAGCGACCTTCAACGTACCGCGGAGGGCTTCCTTTTAAACTCCAAGCTGGAGCGATATGTCAAAAATCTTTCCGAGCGCGTCTTCCCTTCAAAGAGCGAAGCGGAGCTCTTCGAGAAAAATCGCTTTTTAACCGCCGCGACGCCTGACGGTATCGTAAGCTTTGCCCGAGAAAATCTCGCGACTTGTACCTACCGCTACATTCTTAAAGACCGCTTCGGCGCTTTCGCGCACAAGTCGCTCGGGCTTCTGCGTGAGGAAGCAAAAAAGCGCGGGATTCCGGCAATTGTCTGCCGCAGCTTTCTTTCGCCCTACGACAGACTTGAAGCTCTTTTCTTCCCCTCTCTATCGCTTTGCTTTATTGTGAGCGGCTTTCTCTCGCCTCTTTCGGGTGAGGGCTGCCGCGTGATACACGGCTCACGCTTTTACGATTCCGAAGCGTTACGCACACGCGCGAACAGACTGGCTTTCTGCAAAAAGACAGTGCTTTCTCTTCTGACGCAAGGGTGCGAGATATTATACGAAGCAAGAGCTGTTCACGGCGATATTGAGGCGTATTATAAAGACAATTTTGACTTTGAACGGCTTCACGAGCGCGAAGAAGATTTGTTGACAAAATACGGCTTATTTTGAAAATTAGTGTAATTTAGTATTTATTTTTCTCAAAAACGTGAAATATATATAATGAAGCAGCAGATAATTTAAAATTAAATGTTAGGAGGGGTGTCTTATAAAAATTGAGGCTATCGGCGAATACGGCTCTCAACAGGAAGTCTACGAGGCGTATGAAGCCATGAAAAACCCAGCCGTTTCGGAGGCTTATGTTCCGCTTCCCGGTCAAGAGAACAAGAACGCCGAAAACGAAGAGATAAAGTCCGTGGATTCCAAACAGTCGACGGCAAGCGACTCTTTCTTACTCTCTAAGGAGGCAAAGGCTTTTTTAGAGGCGCAGAAGCTTGCAGAAGAAAAGAGCAAATCAAAAAACAAGGATAACAGCGAGCTTACAAAACAGCTTAACGCGGCTAACGAGACCGCCGAAAAGCAGCTTGAGGATTCTGAAAACCTCCGTAAATGTATGCTTATTGCTATACGCATGATGAGCGGAGACAAGGTTCCTTCAACCGACCAGCAATTCTTAAAGGAACGCAACTTCGGCATGTATAAGCAAGCCGTAACGTTAAGCTCGGTCAGCGAAAAGGAAAACCCCAAGACCTACAAGAGCGTGTTGTCCGATGAGGATAAAGAGAAGATGGAGTTTTACACTCTATCTGAGGAAACCGTAAAATCAGTTTTCGAAAAGAAGTATCCCGACCTTGCCACGGTGTTAAACAACAAGGAAAACAAGGACAAAAAAGAAGCGAAAAAAGCTGAATAAAAAAACGGCACATAAACAACGCCCGTTTGGTAGCACCAAACGGGCGTTGTTATTAAAAATATTTACTTCGTAAATATTTCTGAAAAACCCATTATATGTTCACCAAATGGGCTTTGTTATTGAAAATATTTGCGTTGCAAATATTTCTGAAAAAATCCTTTATGAGTT
>CAYWJF010000009.1:32024-41016 GCA_964458545.1 uncultured Oscillospiraceae bacterium
CGTTTTATGGTATCGACCGAATAGACCGCGCCCGAGGGATTGTTCGGAGAATTGACTATTATCCCCTTCGTGCGCTTTGTAATAAGCTTTTCGAGGGCGTCAAAATCTATCTGGAAGGACTCTGTGTCTGCGGGAACTATTACCTCTTTTGCGCCCGCCGCTTCAATATATACGGTATACTCCGGAAAAAAGGGCGCTATCGTTATGAATTCGTCGCCTTCTTCGTAAAGCGCTTTAATACATATTGAAACAGAAGCTGCCGCGCCGCAGGTCATATAGAAATTGTCGGCGTTAAAGCTTGTGCCAAACCGCTCGTTTAGGGAATTTGCCATATCGGCGCGCACGGCGGCGTCCCCCTGCGCGGAGGTATAACCGTGAAGCGCGACGCTGTCCATTTCCTTTAAAAGCCTTATGGCGGTTTCATTCACCTCGCTCGGCGCGGGTACGTTGGGATTGCCAATAGAAAAGTCAAAGACGTTCTCTTTTCCTATTTCCGCCGCACGCTTCTTGCTGTATTCAAAGATTTCCCTTATAACCGAGCGCTTACTGCCGAGGGCATACATTTTTTCGTTAAGCATTTTATTCTCCTAAAATATGAAGCGTCCTTATAAAGCTTTATAAGGACGCTTCTTTTTCGTAATTAAAGCGTTAACCTACATTAAGCAGATTTGCTCCTGAGAAAGCATACCAAAATCGTTTGATTTCAGCACCTTTTCGGCGAGCTTGTTATTCTCTACGCGAATTATTACGCAAGCCTTGCCCTGCTGACGGCAGATAAAGGCGTACATATACTCGATATCAACGCCGTTGTCGGCGAGAAGCCTTACCGCCTTTGCGAAGCTACCCGGCTCGTCTACTATCTGCATAGCGATAACGTCGGTCAGCGAAACGGTCATTCCCTTTTCTTGAAGGGCGGTTATAGCCTCCTCGGGCTTATCAACAATTAGACGAAGTATACCGAAATCGGTAGTATCGGCTATAGAAAGCGCACGGATATCTATTCCCGCCTCGGCTATCTTACCCGTTATCTCCGCCATACGTCCTGACTTATTCTCTACAAAAATCGAAAGCTGTTTTACTGTCATAGTTCTGCCCTCCTGCTTAATTTAATTATAGGTTAGATTTGGCGGTTGTCAATTACCCTTACCGCCTTGCCCTCTGAACGAGGAAGCGAGCCCGGCTCCATTAGGCGCACCTTAGCGAAGATGTTAAGCGTGCTTTGCAGCGCGTTTTCTATCTGCTTTTCAGTAGCTTCAAGGTGCTTAATGGTATCCGAGAAGAGCTTTCCATTCATCTCGACCTTTACTTCCATAGAATCGAGGTTGTTCTTGCGGTCTACGATTATTTGATAGTTCGGCTCCATACCGAGCTCAAGCAGAACGTGCTCGACCTGCGACGGGAAGACGTTTACGCCGCGGATAATAAGCATATCGTCGCTTCTGCCCTTCGGCTTAGACATTTTTACAAGGGTTCTGCCGCAGGAGCATTTCCCGCTCCTGTCGAGCGCCACAATATCACGCGTACGGTAACGAAGCAGCGGCAGCGCCTCTTTGCCGAGGCAGGTAAATACAAGCTCGCCGTATTCTCCGTCGGGAAGCGGCTGTAGCGTGTCGGGGTCGATTACCTCAGGATAGAAGTAATCCTCGCAGATGTGCATACCGCTTTGCGCCTCGCAGTCGTAGGCAACGCCGGGTCCCGCTATTTCGGAAAGACCGTATATGTCGTATGCTTTTATGGCGAGTAGCTTTTCTATCTGCTTTCTCATATTATCGGTCCACGGCTCCGCGCCGAAGATGCCGCCGCGAAGCTTTAGGCTTTTCGGGTTTATTCCCATCTCACGTATCGTTTCGCCTATGAACATAGCGTAGGACGGCGTGCAGCAGATGAAATCCGAGCCGAAGTCCTGCATTATCTGTACCTGTCTTTTAGTGTTGCCCGTGGAAACGGGTATAACCGTAGCGCCGAGCTTTTCAACGCCGTAGTGAAGACCGAGCCCGCCCGTGAAGAGTCCGTAGCCATAGGAAACGTGCACCTTATCGGTCTTGGTAGCGCCAGCCGCCGTGAGGGCGCGCGCGTCGCACTCAGCCCATACGTCAAGGTCGCGCTGGGTATAGCCCACTACCGTCTGCTTGCCCGTTGTGCCCGATGACGCGTGTATGCGCACAAGCTCATCGCTCGGTACTGCAAAGAGTCCGAACGGATAGTTGTCGCGAAGGTCGGTCTTAACCGTGAAGGGCAGCTTTGAGACATCGTCAATTGTATGGATATCCGAGGGCTTTAGCCCCATTTCATCGAACTTTTGCTTGTAGAACGGCACATTATTATATGCGCGGTTTACAAGCTTTATTAATCTTTCCGACTGAACGGCGCGCAGATAGTCCCGCGAGGCGCATTCAATGTCGGGGGTATAGTATTTCATAATATTTCTCCTATTGCGAAAGAGACTTACGCGCCGTAACCGAGCAGGAAAGCCTTTTCGTTTACTTCAATTGTTTTTTGCGGCACCGTCGCGCGAATCGCGTCGAGCCATATATCCTTGTCTATTCCGAGGAACTTTGCCGCGACTCCGAGAAGGACGCAGTTGGTTGCCTTAACGTTGCCCGCTTCGAGCGCAAGGCTCTTCGCGTCCACCGCTACTACCTGACTTAGCTCTTTCTTTAGCTTTGCCGTAATATCCTCGGGATATTTCGCGTTGCCCATAATTACGGGCATAGGCGCAATATTCTGTGTGCTTGTGATTATAACGCCGTCCTTTTTAAGTAGCGGCAGCCAGCGAGCCGCCTCAAGCTCTTCAAAGGAGAGCAGTATATCCGCTTCGCCGTTATCGACGAGCGGCGACCATACTTTTTCGCCGTAGCGCACATAGGTGATAACCGAGCCGCCACGCTGAGACATTCCGTGAACCTCGCTGACCTTGACGTCAAAGCCTTCGTCAGCGAACACCTTGCCCATAAGCTTGGAAGCGAGAAGTGTTCCCTGTCCGCCTACGCCGACAATGATAATATTCTTTGTGTTATCCATCTTCGCTCCCCTATCTTTCTTTTATTGCCGAGAATTTGCAAGCGGACTTGCATACTCCACAGCCTAAGCACTGCGTGTCGTCTATAACCGCGAACTTCTTGCCGTCTTCCTCTTTAAAGGAGATAGCGGGACAGCCCATTGTAAGGCAAGCACGGCAGCCACGACAGGCGTCCTTATCGACGGCGAGCGGCGCGGGGTGCTTTACTGTCTTTAGAAGCGCGCAGGGACGGCGGGAGATAATAAGCGATGGCTCATCCGTCGCTATCTCACGCGCAACCGTCTCTTTAACGGCGGCGGTATCAAAGGGGTCAACAACAAATACTCTGTTAAAGCCCACCGCGCGAGCGAGAGCCTCAAGGTCTACGGCGACGGTTGGGTCGCCCTTTATTGTTAGTCCGTTAGCGGGGTTGTTCTGGTGACCAGTCATACCCGTAATAGAGTTGTCGAGCACGATAACTGTCGAAATGCCCTTGTTGTAGGCTATGTCGATAAGCCCGGTAATACCCGAATGTATAAAGGTGCTGTCGCCTATTACCGCGACGGATTTCTTCGCCGCGTCCGCGCCCTTAGCTATATTATAGCCGTGAAGAGAGCTGACCGACGCGCCCATACAAATACAGGTGTCTATCATAGAAAGGGGCGCCGCCGCTCCGAGGGTGTAGCAGCCGATATCGCCGCTGACGTAAAGGTTCATACCCTTAAGCGCGTAGTAAAGCCCTCTGTGGGGGCAGCCCGCGCAAAGCACGGGAGGACGCGCGGGTATCTCCTCGGAAAAGGTGTTAAACTCCTTCTCCTCGCCGAGAATTGCCGAGCGCACCGTCGCTTGAGAAAACTCGCCGCAAAGCGGGAAGATTTCCTTACCTATAACGTCAATACCGTTCTTCTTGCAGTGGGTCTCGATTATATCGTCGAGCTCCTCAATAACGTAAACGGTTTCAACGCCGTCGGCAAATTCAAAGATTAAATCTGTGGGAAGCGGGTTTACCATACCAAGCTTTAAATAGCTTGCTTTGTCTCCGAGCGCTTCCTTAGCGTACGCGTAGCAGTCGCCCGCCGCTATTACGCCTATCTCCTTAGAGTTCCACTCTATCCTGTTTATTCCCGAATGCTCCGCGTAGTCGATAAGCTTCGCTGTTCTCTCCTCGACGTAAACGTGGCGCTTCTTCGCCATAGCGGGCATCATTACGGTTTTCGCTATGTCTTTCTTGTATTCCGAGGGCAGCTCCTTTTCCTCACGCGGCTCCTCTTCCACGAGCGAACGCGCGTGGGCTATTCTTGTTACAAGACGAAGAAGCACGGGGGTGTCGAACACCTCGGAAAGCTCGAACGCTTTCTTTGCGTATTCCTTGCACTCCGCCGCGTCGGACGGTTCAAGCATCGGCACCTTTGAGGCTATCGCGTGGTGACGGCTGTCCTGCTCGTTCTGCGAGGAATGCATACCGGGGTCGTCGGCTACGGCACAGACAATACCGCCGCGCGAGCCGATATATCCCATTGTATATAGGGGGTCCGCTGCGACGTTAAGTCCAACGTGCTTCATAGCGCAAAAGCTTCTCGCTCCCGCAAGGGAGGCGCCGCTCGCGACCTCAAAGGCTACCTTTTCGTTCGGCGCCCATTCGGTATAGATATCGTCATGCTTTGAAAGAAACTCGGTAATTTCGGTGCTGGGCGTGCCGGGGTACGCCGAGACGACCTTAACGCCCGCCTCGTACACTCCGCGCGCAACAGCCTCGTTGCCAAGCATAAGTTTTTTGTTGCTCATTATTTAATTTCTCCTCGAAGGTCTACGATACGCTTCGCTTTACCCGTGAAGCGTTCGATTGTATTCGGCTCGACTAAGGAAACCTTAACGTCAATACCGAGAATTGTTATTATCTTGTGGTGAATTGTGTTGCGAAGAGCCTCAAGCTCGCTAAACCTTTCAAGAAGCGAACCGTCGATAAGCTCTACCTTAACCTCAAGCTTATCCGAATAGTTTTCGCGGGTAATTACGAGCTGATAGTGCGGGCTTATCTGGTCAATACCGATAATAGCGCTTTCTATCTGGGTCGGGAAGACGTTTACTCCGCGAATTTTCAGCATATCGTCGCTTCTGCCTATTATCTTCTGCATACGCGCGGTTGTTCTGCCGCAAGCGCACGCTTCGTATGTAATATTCGTTAGGTCCTTCGTGCGGTAGCGTACCATAGGAATACCGCGCTTGGTAAGGTTAGTAACGACAAGCTCGCCAGTTGAGCCCTCGGGCAAAACCTCGCCCGTTTGCGGGTCAATTATCTCGCAAAGGAAGTGGTCCTCGCATATATGAAGACCGTTTCTCTCGCGGCATTCGCCTGACATACCGGGTCCGTTAAGCTCGCTCATGCCATAGTTGTCGGTAGCGAAGAAGCCGTTACCCCACTTCTGTTCTATCTGGGTCCTCATTTCAGGGGTGCTTCCTTCGCTGCCCAAAAGACCGAGCTTTAGAGAATAGCTCTCAAGCGGAAACTCGCCCGACATCTGCCGCGCGGATTCCGCGAGAAACATAGCGTAGGAGGGCGTCGCAACTATTGTATCTGTTTTAAAATCACGCATAAACTTCAACTGCTTTTCGGTGTTGCCCGAGGAGGTAGGAACTACCGTTGCGCCGATACGTTCCAAGCCGTAGTGAAGCCCGAGCGCCCCAGTGAACATTCCGTAGCCGAAACAGATTTGTACTATAGAGTTCTCGTCCGCGCCCGCGGCGTAGACTATACGCGCTACCTGCTCGCTCCAGTTGTCGAGGTCCTCGCGAGTATATCCCACAACGGTGGGGTTACCTGTAGTACCCGAAGACGCATGTATGCGGACAAGCTCCTTTTGCGGCACCGAAAAAAGCCCAAACGGGTAGGTGTCGCGAAGGTCGGTTTTGTTCAGAAACGGAAGATGTTGGATATCTTGAAGGCACTTGATTTTATCGGCGGATACCCCCGCCTTACTAAATCGCTCGTGATAGAACGGGACCTTGCGGTCACAGTAATCGACAAGCGCTTTAAGCCGTTCGAGCTGGAGAGCCTCAATATCCTTGCGGCTCATGCACTCCATCTCTTTGTTCCATATGTGTTCTGACGGCATAACTCAAATACCTCCGTGAAATATGTATCTTAAATGTTAATTGTACTATTATATATCGAAAAAGTAAACCTTGACGGACTATCCCTTAATAAATTCGGCGCTTTTACCGTTTTTATCAAAGACTCCCCCAAAGGATATGCACAGAATTAGCGAAACGAGGATAGCGAGGCAGGCGAAATGCGGTCCGAGGTCGCATATTCTGCCGAAAAAGGGAAGCTCCGCGGACGGGAAGAAAAGCTTGCAGATTACGGGCGGTATCGCGGTAACAAAGCCGCCGACCATTCCGACTGAGGCGCCTCTCTTGGTGAGTTTATCGCTATATAAAAGCAAAGCGTACGGCGCAAGGAAGCTTCCCGAAATAACTCCCCACGAATAGGACATCATATCAAGTATAGGGGTGTTTGTGTTGGCTATAAAATATGACACTATAATAAACACCGCCGCCGCGCCCTTCATAAAGAACGCCGACTTCTTCTCGTCCAAATTCTTCGCTATTCTTTCCTTGACTATATCAATGGTAAGTGTGGATGATGCGGTTATTGTTATTGAGCAAAGGGTTGAAACCGACGCCGCTATTAATAGCACAAGCACAAGCCCTAACAGCACCGCGGAGAGATTCGCTTCGCCGAGCATTTTAGGCACAAGATAGTCGGTGCCCGCCTCGGGAAGCTCGGTGAAAAAGAGGCGCGAAAGCGAGCCTATAAAGTAACCGCCACCCGCCACGACAAGGGCAAAAATCGTAGAAATAATCGTGCCGCGCTTTATTTCGCGGTCATCCTTAATTCCGTAGAATTTGTGTATCATCTGAGGAAGCCCCCATGTGCCGAAGGAGGTCATAAGTATAGTCGCCCAAAGCGCGATATGCTCCTTCGCGCCGAGCTGTAGTGAAGCGGTTTTCTCGCTTATAGCCGTAAGTCCCGCAGAGAGTCCGCCGACCTGCTTGCAGCGCACAACCGCAACAATAAGCACCGAGACGCCGACGAGCATAATTAAGCCCTGAACAAAGTCGGCTTTAAGTGTAGCGACGTAGCCGCCGAAAACAACAAGAAGGAACGCCGCGACGGCGATAATAATCATACATACCGTTTCGTTTATTCCGAGCAGCACCGAGCAGACGCTTGTAAGCCCCTTATAAACGGAAGCGGAATATGGAATTAGGAAAATGAAGATAACAATAGCGCAGAACAGCCTCATCGTCTCGCTCTTAAAGCGCTTTTCAAAAAGCTGAGGCATTGACTTTATTTCGTAGCGGCGTGTAATAGAGCGGGTTCTCGACGCAAGCACGCGCCACGCAATAAGCGAGCCTATCACCGCGTTGCCGATACCTACAAGCACTCCCCATATTCCGTACCGCCAACCGGTGCCTCCCGCGTAGCCGATAAACATAACGGCGGAAAAGTACGCCGTGCCATAGGAAAGCGCCGAAACCCAAGCGCCCGCGTTCCTGCCGCCGACGGTCATTTCGGTTATATTCTTTGAGCTGTTTCGGCAGAGCGCCGCGACGACGGCGATAAACACTATGTAAACCGCTATCGTGATAATCATAACTGTCTGGTCTGTCATTGTTTTTCTCCCGTTTACCAATTTAAAGCTTTAACGTTTTAAAGCACGTTAGCGATATTTATTTTACACTATAAAGAAAGAAAAGGCAAACCTTTTTTCGCGTTTCCCTGTTTTGTTAAAATAGCGTTATTTCGAGGTGAAGATTTTGGCGAAAATGTCGGAAATAAGCAAACGCCAATGATTGAAAAAGACAAGCGCTTTTGTTATAATTACGGCGTAAGAAAGAGAGGAATACATTATGGCAGCTTCGAAGGTTTATTATTGCGATATGACTACGGGTATGAAGGAGCCGCTTCCCGACAAGCTTATTCGGCTCGCAAAGACCGCGGGGATAGACACGGTCGATTTCAAGGACAAATTTGTCGCGATAAAGATTCATTTCGGCGAGCGCGGAAACCTCGCGTTTCTTCGCCACAACTACGCTGCGGCACTTGTTAAGTACATTAAGGAAAAGGGCGGCAAGCCCTTCTTGACCGATTGCAGCACCCTTTATGTCGGCGTTCGCTCCGACGCAATCTCTCACCTTGAATGCGCGTCTGACAACGGCTATAATTCGCTGACCGTCGGTTGCCCTATAATTATTGCTGACGGGCTTCTCGGCACGACCGAAACCCTTGTTCCGATTAACTGCGAGCAGGTAAAGGAAGCGAAGATAGGCACGGCGATTATGGACGCGGATATTGTTATTTCGCTCAGCCATTTTAAGGCGCACGAGGGCGCGGGCGTAGGCGGAGCGATAAAAAACCTCGGTATGGGCTGCGGCTCGAAGGCGGGCAAAAAGGAGATGCACGCTGAGGGCAAGCCTAAGGTAAGCGCGGACGAGTGCGTCGGCTGCGGCACTTGTGAGGGCGCTTGCGGACAGACGGCTATAAGCTATAACGACTCTAAGGCGACGATAGACTACGACAAATGCGCTGGCTGCGGACGCTGCTGGGAGGCGTGCCCTGTAAAGGCTATTGTTCCGCCCGAGCAGACAACCGAGATACTAAACAAGCGTATGGCTGAATACGCCTACGCGGTGGTTAAGGACCGTCCGCATTTCCACCTTTGTCTTGCTGTGGACATTTCGCCGCTTTGTGACTGCTACGGCGTAAACGAGGTGCCTATTATTCCTGACGTAGGAATGTTCGCCTCCTTCGACCCCGTGGCGCTCGACCACGCGGCGGCGGAAATGTGCAACGCTCAACCCATTAACTCAAACAGCGAGCTTGCCCGCTGTAACCACGAGGGCGTAGACCACTTCCACGCTCTTGCCCCAGAAATCAACTGGGAGAACTGCTTGAGATACGCTGAAAAGATAGGCGTAGGAAGCTTTGGA
>CAYWJF010000010.1:0-2633 GCA_964458545.1 uncultured Oscillospiraceae bacterium
TTTGCTCATATCCCGCAAAGATACCGTCGTAGTATGTTCGCGACGGAAGACTCGGTAGTCTCGCGAGTCTTTCATTCATCACATAAGCCATAACCGTATACTCGCGCCCGTCCGCGCCGCAGACAGTGAACTGCTCCTTGACGTAAAGGTGCGGATATCCCTCGTACAGATCGAGAGACCGCTCGCAGTCTGGGGTTATCTCCCACAGCAGACCGGACACCTGAGATCCTCGCTTTGGCAGCACGGTTGCAACACCACCCGCGCGAAACGCAAGCGCATATTCGTCAAGTGTGACGATGCTTATCGGCGGAGCCTGCGGACAGCGGTAGGCCATCTGATCGAGGTTGATGTTGGACCCGTATGCGAAGTACAGGCTGTTTCCTTCACGCATCGTCATCCTCCAGCACATCTAATGCTCCGATGGATTCCAGCGCAGAGATGATCTCTCGCGCTGCGCCGTCATCTGTATCACACTGTTTGATGGGTATATGAATATCCGTCAGATCTTCGATGCGACGCGCTGTGAAAACAAGGTATTCCCGCAGCGAAGTGAAATCATCTCTTGAAAATGCCGCGTCTCGCAACTGCGCAAGTATCTCAGCGGGAGAGCCCTCGTACGCAGCTTCCACAATGCATATCTTCATATGGTCACCTCTCTTGTTCTTTTGGTTTTCTGCATTCATATTTGTCTTTGTCATAACGCCACGCGCGATCACCCTCGAGATTCGCAAGCAGGTGGTCACGCGTATTTTTGAATTCATCACCGTTCAGACCAAGTCGTACAAGCCACACCCGAAAGGTGAACTTCTCGTTGTCGGAGCGCGTTTTTCGCATCACTGTGCTGCGCTGCTCGATCGCCTGTGCGGACATTGCGAGGCACAGGTTCACATAGGCCGCAACACGCCCGGCGTGCAGTGTGGAATTGAACATCCTGAATTCCACCGTCCCGCGGTAAAACACGGAGTGCAGGTTGAGGGCGTAGTACCGTGTCCAGTTGTAGTGCGCACGGCTGTCCACATTCCCTTCGTACCAGATGCTTTCCAGCCGCGTGAGGTCTTGCGTCTCATCTGAGGAAAGAGCCCTCGCCTTTTGGAGCATCGGTTCTCTGACCTTTTTGCACCAGCGTGATGCGCGCTCCTCGTTGACCTGCAACGCCTTGAACAGCATGTCCTCCTTGGAATACATGATGCCGATGAGATTCTTGAGGCTTTGCCGGTTGTGGTTGGCGGCGAAGGACACCGTCGGCAATAGACCTGCAGCCATTACGAAAACCAGCATGATAGCGATCATTTTCTTTTTCATAATGCGCTCCCTGTTCTTATTTTGTACACCGTGCAAAAAGGAACCGGATAAAACCTCGATACCCTTTTAGAACCGCTTATATAATCTGTATAATAGGATAAGAGTGGAAAAACGAGGTGCTTATTCACGAAAAAGCACGAAAAAGCGAAGGCTTTCGACAAATTCTTCCGTGGGATACAACAAAGGATTTGCGCTGTGCTTTCACGGGGGAAGCGCTGACTGTACAGGAGCTGAAAAAAAGGCCCCGATAAAATCGGGGCCTTTTGACTGTGTGAGTAAGCTTGTGAAAGAGCAGACTATCTGCACGACACGCCCGTGCTTGGGTTGGTCCTACCGGGCGCCGAAGGCGCTGTTACGGTTATGGTTGTGGTATAAACGCCCGCATAGACGCCCGTGAGGGTGACCGCGATGGTATGGGACCCGACCGAAAGGGTGTCGAGATAGCTCTTGGCAAAGGTTATCACAAGCGAGCCGGTGACGACGGAGTAGGTGTTCGCACCCTGCGCGACGACCGTGCCGTCAACCGTAAGCGAGCTCAGGTCTCCCGTTGTAAAACCGGAGAGTCCCTCGCCGATGATGAACTTCTCGTTTGTCGGTGCGCTGCCCTTCACCAGAGTGGCAGAGGGCGAGATCGCTACAGAGGGTACGACCGCCTTGGCGGTGACCGCCTTGGCCTCTCCGGCATAGCTCCCCGTTCCGGTGGCGACGATATAGAGATATTTGCCGACCTCGCTATTTGTGGGCGTATAGCTTGCGCCGGTCGCGCCCGCGACGGGGGTGCCGCCCGTGGTCGAGCCGGTGGTGTTGGTGTACCACTGATAGCTCGCCGTCGCCGCCGCGGGGTCGAGCGTCAAGGTGACGGCGCCGCCGACAGCGGGCGATGCCGTAGACAGGGAAACACTGCCGAGCAAATTTCTAAAGGAGTGCGTGAGCGTCAGGTCGTCCACATTTTGAGAAGGAACGGTGAATGTGAAGGTCTTTGTCTCCGGTGTTGTGGTCAGGTCCTGTCCGGCGGTCACGGACACCATTTTCGCAGAGGAGCTCAGACCCGCCTGCGTGCTGGTCAGGTCTATCACCTGAACCCCCGCCTTGGTCGCCGTCCCGGTCAATGTCACGGTCGCGGTGACGCTCGTGCCGCTCATCTCCGGGCTGACAGGAGAGTAGGTCACCGTCGCGGTAACGCCGTTTATTGTGCTCGGGGCGGGTGTGTTGTACGTGTAGGGGACAGGAGCGGGAATGGCGATCTTGAACGTTTCGCTGCTCAGAAAATTAGAGGAATCCTTGACAATGATATAGATATCCTTTGCGCCCGCCGTAAGGTTTGTCAGCGC
>CAYWJF010000010.1:2643-33825 GCA_964458545.1 uncultured Oscillospiraceae bacterium
CTCCGACGTCGTGCAGGACGTGCCCCGCCCCGAGACGTCGATGGTCGGCGCGGCCGCGCCGCTCGGAACAACAGCATAATAGTAGCTTCCGCCGGCGCTGCTTGTGAATTTGACCGTCGCGTTGGCGTCGTTAGCGCGGCTGACAGACCCGGCGATCAGCACGGGAGGTTTTGCGAGATAGATGTGCTTGTTGTCACCGTACGCCGTCGCAACGGCCAGCGTGGCCACGTCCGACTTGAAATATTGTTTGAAGGACGCCGCGCCGGTGCTGTTGACAATGGTCACGGATCTGTTTGATGTGCCGGAATAAACACCGATGTCCGCGCCCGGCGCGAGCGGCGTCGTCGTGCTCAGCGAAGCAATCTGGGGGGGGGAGTCGAGGAACTGTAAATTGCTTGTATACGATGTGCCTATGGTGTTTGCAACGTTATTCTTGATAACGATTGTGCCGCCCAGTGTGAGCGGACAGTAGGCATAAACACCGCCGCCCAGGGTTTTATAAGCTCTGTTGTCGGTAATGCTTCCGCCAAGAAGAGAGACAGTTGAATTTGTGGAGCCATCGACGCCAACACACACACCGCCCCCGATCCAACCGCACGAATTATTATCTATACTGCCGCCGGTCATTGTGAACGTGCCGCCGCCAGCAACACAGACCCCGCCACCGTAGGAAGTCACACCTGCGGCGCTCTTATTATAGCAGATACTGCCGCCGTTCAGCGTGAGAGAGCCGCCCGATTTGACATTGATTCCCCCGCCCTTAAAGTCAGAATCATATGTAAAACCGCCCCGGATTTGGCCGGTTGAGGGATTGGACGTATCGTTCACCGTCAGCGTTCCCTTAACGACAATGACGCCGCCGTAGTCTTTTGCCGAGGTCAAATTTCTATTGATTGCATGGCCGTTCAGATCGAGCGTGACGGTCTTGCCGCTCGGCACCTCCAGCCGTGTGTCTGACGTGCTCGCTATCACGTCGGTGGACAACTCAAAGTCGCCGCCGGCGTTGAAAGCATCCTGCAGCTCGGTCCATGTGGAGACAGGGGTCGCCGCGAAGGTCATCGTGGGCAGCAGGCAAAGCGCCATGACGGCCACAAGAACGACTGATATGATTTTCTTTTTCATAAAGATCTTCCTCGCTGAGAGTTTTTTGGGGATACCGGGGCTCATACGGCACCATTCGAAAAGGACAAAATTTTTTGCGTCGCGGACATGCAAAACCGCGACGGAAAACGCAGCAAATGACGTCCTCGACGGTTGCCGAGGAGGTGGACGTTACCGTAAAGATTTCTATTTATTTCTTATTATATATGCAAAACAATGAGATGTCAAATCCTTCCTCAAAATAAACAGAGAGACCGCCCCAAAGCAAGGCGGCAGAATCGCAGGCTGCGGGTTGCTTGAAGCTTTCTTTACACGATATAAAGAATCTTCATCCGGCATAGCGCGGCAAAAAATCCAGAGCATGCTCTTGACAAAAACGCCGTGGCCTTTTTGGAATCTCCGTAAAAAAGGATATCGTCCCGCGGGCACACCGCACAAAAAGCCCGAAGTGTCCGGTGTCGCTGCCCACGGCGGCGGTTTATTCCGCAAAAGGGCGCTGGCCGTCTTTTGCGGACATCTTGGGGGTGACAGGCGATCTGCAAAGCGAAGCGGAGAAAATCCACGCCGAAGGGGAACGGCGTTCCCGTTGGAAAAAAGGAATGAAAACACCTGCCCTGCTGCGCATCCGGGTGTTTATCAGTGTGCAACTTATCCTCGTATATTCCGGGTTGAGCACATTCGGCGCGGTATTGAAAAAACACAGGGACTTGGCGTTGTGAAAGAAAACCCCATAAATATTGTGTCTGTCGATCTCCGTGTCGGGCGGGAATTGCTTCTGAAGCATGGAGAGTCCGAAGGCGTACATTTTGATCGTCGCCTTCTTTTGCCCTTCAGCGTCGCTTTACAGGTCGTTATAGTACCCCAATGTTTACTGAAATGTTTACTGACTCTTTCTCAGAATTGACAAACTCCACTTCAACCTCCCCGCCAGCGCCTACCATGACCTGTCGGACGATCCTTGCCACAAGCCGATCGTCGTATTCCTGCAATTCCAAAGGCAGCTCGTGCATGGCGCTGAGCGCCGCTTCATATCGCCCATTTGCCTCGCTCTGCTGAACGGATGCCTGCTCCGCGCTGCGCAGCGACTCCTTGAGCTGCAAAATCTCGTCGTTTACCGTTTTGCAGCTTTCGAGGAAGGCTTCGTCCATCTCTCCACGTTCTGCAGCCTCGGATATGAGCTTTGCCTGCTGTTCGCTGAGCTCCGAGAGGCGCCGTTGGACCGCAATCATATCAATTCTGGATCTTTCGCTGAGCATCGTTGTCGCAAGGATCTCTTTCAGGTTTTCCTCGATAACGTCCCGGTCCCCAAGCATCTGATTCATCGCCTGCAGTATTGCCTCATGCAACTTGTCCTCGTCGAGCGTAGGCGAATCCTTGCAATACTGTGTGCCATACTCCAATCGGCTGATGCATCGCCACACGATCCGCTTTTGACCGTTGCGCACCCAGGTGCATCGGCGGTAGTGAGCGCCGCATTCACCGCAGATAAGGCGCTCGCTCAGCGCATACTTGCCGGAATACTTGCCGTTCTCGGTCTTTGCTGCTTTCTGCGTAACCTTGCGCTTTGCAGAGCGCCGCGCCATCTCCTCCTGCACACGGCGCCAGAGCTCACGTTCTACGATCGCCGCATGATGATCGGCGATATAGTACTGAGGCCGCTCTCCGTTGTTCTTTTTGACCTTCTTATTCCGCGCTTGCGCAGATAAGCAAATACGCGACGGTTGTCGCTGTTTGGTTCCGGTAGCGTAAAGGTCTGGACAGGAGCCTCTGCGGGACTCTGTTGGATAAAGCGAACCGGCGCCGCATGATCGCGGTCGAGCAGATACTCCACCGCTTCGGTAAAGCTCATGCCTTGGAAATGCTGAAGAAAGGTGATGGCGTCGCCGCCAATCTGTTCCGAGTAACGAAACCACATACGGCGGTTTTTGATGCGCAGGCTGTCCATTTCCTTTACGGTGAAGTACGAACCAATACGCATCACGGTGTACCCGAGATCTTCGAGCAGCGTCAGCAGGTCTGTCTGTGCTGCGATTTGGAGCTCGTCCTCTGAGAATCTTCCTGTATCCGTTTTCATCCTTTCTCCTTTGCAACGCAAAAAGGCCCGGACAGTCATCCGAGAGGATAACTGTTCGGGCCTGAACGTGGTTAATATGATGTGAAGATGTGCGAATGCTTTGTATGATGTGAGCATGACAGTGATAACGCATTTGGGGCCGCAAAAGCAATGCCCTTGTGTTCAATTCACCCTAAACCGCTCAAAAAGCCGTTTGCATCTATGAAAACGCGAACTTTTTTTAACGCCAAAAAGCGGCCTCTGACATGCGAAAAACCCCGATAAAATCGGGGTTTTTCGACCGTGCATCTATAATGTCACGGTAAGATGGTGGAGGCGACGAGAATTGAACTCGTGTCCGAAAATCTATTCACATGGGCATCTCCGGGTGCAGTTTATCTTTAAAATTCCCTCCCGCTCAAGCCGATAAACAGGCCGAGCGTTCGGTAGCTTCATAATTACAAGGTATGGCTCAAAGCTTTGCCTTACTCTCGTTCACCACGTAATTGACGCCGAAAACACATACGCGGTCTTTGTGCCCCGACGAGCGGCACTAGGCCGCTACAGCTAACTTATTGTTGTTAGTTATTTTTAATTGGAGAGTTATAAGCGGTTCTCCGCCGCTACCCGCTTCCCATGCTTCAAAATCCCCGTCGAAGCCTTTACGCCCCCACGGTATATACCAAAGAGCTATCTTTCCTTGACGGCTCTGTCGATATCTCTTTTAGCCGACTTTTCCGCGTCAGCGGCACGTTTGTCGTACAGTTTCTTGCCCTTGCAAAGTCCCACTTGTACCTTAACTCTGCTGCCCTTAAAATAAAGAGAAATAGGGATAAGGGTAAGTCCCTCTTGCTTAATCTTTCCGTAAAGCCGCGCAATCTCGCGCTTATGCATTAATAGCCGCTTCACTCGAAGAGGGTCTTTATTGAATATATTACCCTTCTCGTACGGACTTATATGGCAGCCGTTTAAAAACAGCTCTCCGTTTTCTATGGCGCACCAGCTATCCTTTAGGTTCACCGAGCCGTCGCGTATCGACTTTACCTCGGTGCCGAAAAGCTCTATTCCCGCCTCGAACGCCTCAAGGACAAAATACTCGTGGCGGGCTTTTCTGTTTTCCGCTATCGTCTTAAGCGCGGTCTTTTCTTTTTCCGCCAAGATTACTTTTCCTTTCGCTAAATTTCGTTTCGTCCCTCAAGCGCCCTATATAGAGTAACCTCGTCCGCATACTCAAGATTGCCGCCCACGGGCATTCCGTAGGCAAGCCGTGTTACCTTGACACCAAGCGGTTTAATAAGCTTGCTTATATATATGGCTGTAGACTCACCCTCAACGGTGGGGTTGGTAGCCATAATAACCTCTTTTATCTCGTCTCCCGCGAGGCGCTCAACAAGCTCTTTTATATAGAGCTGTTCGGGTCCTATCCCGTCCATTGGTGAAATTAGCCCGTGAATAACGTGGTAAAGTCCCTTATATTCGCGGGTCTTTTCAAAGGCGTTTACGTCACGCGGACTTTCCACCACGCAGATAACGCTTCTGTCCCGCTCGGGGCTTCCGCATATCTTGCAGGTTTCGGAATCGGTCAGGTTTCGACAAACGGGGCATTGGTGAACGTGCTCGTGCGCGTCGGTTATCGCCTTTGCGAAGTCCTTCGCCTCCGCTTCGTCGAGCGCAAGCACCCAGTAGGCGAGCCTCGCCGCCGTTTTCCGCCCTATGCCGGGAAGCGCGGCAAATTTATCAATTAGGTTTTCAAGTGAAGGTATGCTGTATGCCATTACTTCTTACCCAAAGCTTTCGGTTGTATTTCGCGCGGCTTTTACAGCCCCATTGGAAGGTTCATTCCGCCCGTGATTTTGCCAAGCTCGGTTTCGCTGTCCTCGCTCGCCTTGCGTATTCCCTCATTCACCGCCGCCGCCACGAGGTCGCCGAGCATTTCGGCGTCGTCAGGGTCGATAACCTCAGGCTTAATGTTTACCGAAAGCACCGTGTGGTCGCCCTTAACCTTAGCTTCCACCACGCCGCCGCTAACCGAGCCCACATACTCGCGCTCGGCAAGCTCCGCTTGCATAGCCGCCATATCGTCCTGCATCTTCTGCAGCTGCTTCATCATATCGCCGCGGCTCGCGCCGTAGCCCTCGGGAAGTCTTGATTTCATCGTGATTCTCCTTATTTTATCTCGGTCTCAATGCCGATTTCCTTTGCCTTTTCAATTAAGCTGTCCAGCTTATCCGGCTTTTTAGCCTTCACCGACGCGGCAGACTCCGCCGTATACGGACCTATCGGTAGCCTTATGCCGAGTGTTTCGGCGGCAACCGACTTAATCAGCTCCTTCGCGTCCTTGTTCTCGCGCATATACTTTAAGAACAACTCGTTCGCGTCAATTAAAAGGTACTTATCCGTAACAAACGCCCTTGACCCGCGAAGCAGGCTGTAGAGCATCATATTCTTTGTCTTTATCTCCTCAACCGCCGTGCTCCATTCGCTTAGACTTCCGTCGTCAGCGGCGGGCGCTTTCTCCGCTGTTTCACTTTCGTTTGACGGCTCTATAAAGGAATCCTGCGCCTGTTCGGTTTTCGGTGCTTCCTCTATTTTTGGCTCGTTCGTTACCGTCGGCTTCTCGTCCCACGGTGGCGCTTCGTCAGCAGCTGCCAGCTTTTGCGGCTCGGTCTGCGGCTTCACTGCCTTTTGTACGGGTGCCGACACCGTTCGCTGAACGGGAGCGGTCACGCTGACCTGTGGCGAGCAAAGCTTAATTAGACATAGCTCCAAAGCGAGCATCTTATCGGGCGATTTGGAAAGCTTATCCGCCGTGTCGCCAAGCGCGTCAAGTATAGAAATAAGCTGTTCGGCTGTAAAATCCGCGCTCTGTCTTTTATATTTCAGAGCCGTCTCCGCCGAGCAGTCGGTAAGCTCGGTCGCGGGCGAAACCTTAAGCATAAGAAGGTTCCTTATGTGCCGTAGTAGCTCTGTATTGAGCCGCGTCGCGTCAAGCGAATCACGGTAGAGCTCGGAAAGCCGCGCAAGAAGCGACGAGGTGTCGCCGCTTAAAATATCGTTCGCAATATCAAAGAGATAGCTTTTGTCCGCTACTCCCGCAAGTCGCGAGACGGTTTCCTCATCTACGGCGCCGCCGAGCGAGGAACAGGTATCAAGTAACGAAAGAGCGTCGCGCATAGCGCCGTCAGCAAGGCGTGAGATTAGCTCCGCGCCGTCCTCGCGAAGGTCTATGCCCTCCTCGCGCGCCACATACATTATCCTGCCCTTTATGTCCTTAGCGGTTATGCGTTTAAGGTCAAAACGCTGGCAACGAGAAAGTATCGTAGCGGGAACCTTGTGAATTTCGGTAGTAGCGAGGATAAACATAACGTGCGCGGGCGGCTCCTCAAGCGTTTTTAAAAGCGCGTTGAAAGCGCCCGTAGAAAGCATATGCACCTCGTCGATAATGTAAACGCGAAGCTTGCAGACGGTCGGTGCAAACGCCGTTTCGTCGCGAAGGTCGCGGATATTATCTACGCCGTTATTCGACGCGGCGTCTATTTCGGTAACGTCAAGGATAGAACCGTCGTCAATACCCTTGCAGATAAAGCATTCGCCGCAGGGCTCGCCGTCTACCGCGTTCGGGCAGTTCACAGCTTTCGCGAGTATACGCGCAAAGGTGGTTTTGCCTATTCCGCGCACGCCCGTAAAGATATAAGCGTGGGAGAAGCGTCCGCTCTTTATCTGGTTTTTAAGCGCGGCAACAACGGGCTCCTGCCCGATAACGTCGGAGAACCTTTTAACGCGCCACTTGCGATAGAGCGCCATTCTCATACCTTCTCCCCCTCGCTTAAAAAATAACAGCGCCGACCGAGTGACATAAAGACGGGCAAAGTTGACTGCGGCACATGAAGCGTCTGTTTAATGCTGCTCGGTTCCCCGTCTGACATGGTTCGCAGGGCTTACATCGCACAGGCTTCACCCGTCTTTACGGCACCCGTAAATCAGGAGCTGTCTTTGGTAAAGTAATTATAATATAAAACCGCCGTCATTTCAAGGAATAAAATGCGGCGGTTTCTGTCGGCTTATACCTCTTTAAAGCTGCTTTTCGGTGCGCCGCATATCGGGCACTCCCAGTCCTCGGGCAGGTCCTCGAATTTCGTGCCCGCCGCTATTCCCTTATCGGGCATTCCCTTTTCCTCGTCGTAAACGTAGCCGCATATCGGGCATTCGTACTTTTTCATTTTGCTTTCTCCTTTATCTGTTTTCTTCTCTTGATTAATCGTCATATCCGCCGTTATCGGCTCGAAGTCCGCCGCGCCGTGTTTACAGACGGGGCAGATAAAATCAGACGGAAGCGTCTCGCCCTCATAGACGTAGCCGCATATCCTGCAAACCCAGCCCCTTACCGTCTTTGGCTGAGGCTTCGGCTTTATGTTATCGAAATAATAAGCGTAGGTAACCGATTTTTCGCTTGAAAGCACCTGCGCTTGCGTCACCTCAGCGACAAACAGCGTATGCGTGCCGTAGTCGTAGCTGTCAATAACCTTGCCCGAAAAGAAGGCGTTCGTGTACTTCGGAATATAGAGTATTCCGTTCGCCGCCCGCTTCTCCTCGGTACAGCCCTCAAACTTGTTGACGTTTCTGCCGCTTTGGAAGCCGAAATGCTCAAACACCTTAAAGGGCGCGTCCTCGCTTAGAACCGAAACGTTGAAAGCGCGAGTTTTCATTATCATATCGTGGGTGTAATTCTGCTTGTTTACCGCTATGGAAATACGCCCGGGCTCACTCGTAAGCTGCTCGGCGGTATTAATTATACAGCCGTTGTCCTTCTCACCTTCGCGCGCCGTCAGTACGAAAAGCCCATAGGAAAGCTTGAAGAACGCCTTTGGGTCAAAGCCTTCACCGCTCATTTTTACTACCTGCCTTTCTTAATTAGTTCTACTTATACATATATACTATCACAACGCCGCGAAAAGTTGTTGACAAACTGTTAGCAATCGAAGCGTAACGCTAATCGCTTTATTGCTTATTGCTTCGGCGGCGGCTTTGCTACCGAAAATTCCGAGAAGACATTATCGTTAACTAATTTGCGCATTTCGTAACTTTTTTAATGTTTTTCGTTAATTATCTATTGACAAACGTTTTTTCGAGGTGTATACTAAGCTCACAACCAACAAAAACAAATTTACAGGAGATTTAACCATGAACGAAAAAATTGAAAAGATGAAGAAAAGCAGCCATCTTATGGCGGTACTGTTTACGATTTTCCGCGTATTCGCCTTTGTCGGCATAGGTATTACGGTAGCAAGCGTAATCTTCCTTATTGCCTTCCCCACAGGCGCAAGCATAGGAGACTCGAATATTCTCTCAGGTCTTGCGCTTAACGGACAGCCTATAGGAACCTATGAGGAATTAATCGCGAACCTTCCCGAGGTGCTTACCGTGCTTTGCTGGATAGTTTTCCTGCTTATTATCTTCTACAAAACGGGCGCGGTCTTCACCGATATTGAGAAAACAGCCTGCCCCTTTAGCGAGGTCAACGTAAAGCGTATACGCGACATAGCGATTATACTTCTTGTCGCCTCGGTGGTACCGAACGCAGTCGGCGCTCTTACCGCGCTTATTACAAAAACGCCTAATAATTACGAGATTTTCAACGGTATCGGTCTTTCTATGGGTCTTGTGCTTATCTGCCTTGCCAACGTCTTCGATTACGGCGTGCAGATACAAGAAGAGCACAACGAACTGCTTTAAGGAGAGAATTATGGCTATAATACTTCGACTTGACCGCGTAATGGCGGACAGAAAGGTCTCGCTCAACGAGCTTTCTGAAAAGGTGGGCGTGGCTAACGTTAACCTATCAAAGATAAAAACGGGCAAGGTAAGCGCCGTGCGCTTTTCCACCCTAAATGCGATATGCGACGTTCTTGATTGCCAGCCCGGGGATATACTTGAATTTAAAAAAGATGAGGAAAAGCACGCTTAAGGCGTGCTTTTTCTTTTGGTTCGCGAGCGTTCGCGTAAACTAAAAAAGCGAAGGATTTCTCCTTCGCTTTCTTTATTGTTAATCTACTTAATTATCTCCGCAAATACCTCGCCCGAAACCGCCGCGGCGTTTCCCTCGTCGGTATCTATGTGCATAGCGGGCGCGAATTTATCCGATACTCTCACTACAACGTCGCCAAAGGTTAGCGCGCGTCCGTTTGTGTTAAGCTTGGTGGAAACAGTCTCCTTGTCCTTAAGCCCCATCTTCGCGGCTGTGGCGGTATCGAGATGGATATGGCGCTTCGCGGCGATAACGCCTTCGGAAATCTCTATTTCTCCGCAGGGTCCGACTATCTTTAAGGGCGCGGAGCCCGCTATATCGCCCGACTCGCGAACGGGTGCGGCGACGCCGAGGGTACGCGCGTCGGTGAGGGAAACCTCAACCTGTACCGCCGTGCGGCAGGGTCCGAGTATCGAAACACCCTTTATCTCTTTTTTAGGTCCGACTAAATCAACCCTCTCCTCGCAGGCAAACTGCCCGGGCTGAGAGAGGTCCTTCTTCGGCGTAAGAGCGTGACCCTTGCCGAAAAGCGTTTCAAGCGCCGCCTCGGTAACGTGAACGTGGCGAGCGGAAATTTCAACTATAACCTTATCCATTCTGTATATGTCTCCTTAAATTATGTTCTAACTTGATTTTACGCCGATTGCCCTTTTTATTCAAGTTTTTTCGACAAAACGCGAAAAGAAAATATGTCGCGCGCCGACGATATATGTTATACTCATAAAAAAGGCGGGTGAATGTATGAATCTATCAGAGCTTCGCGAGCAGTGCCTTAGCTGCAACAAATGCTCGTTATGTGAAACAAGAACTAACGTCGTGTTCGGAACGGGAGACGAGAATAGCCCCGTTATGTTCGTGGGCGAGGGACCGGGAAAGAACGAGGACGAGCAGGGCGTTCCCTTCGTTGGTCGCGCAGGTCAGCTTCTCGACAGCTTCCTAACCGCGGTAGGACTTGAGCGCGAAAAAGTATATATAGCGAATATCGTGAAATGCCGTCCACCCGAAAACCGCGACCCTCTGCCAAACGAGCAGGAGGCGTGTATAGGCTGGCTTCGCGAGCAGTATAAGATAATTGAGCCGAAGCTTATCGTCTGTCTGGGCAGAGTCGCCGCGCAGAAGCTAATTAACGAGACCTTCGCCGTAACGCGCGAGCACGGTATGGTGTTCGAGAAGAACGGCGTATATATGATGGGCACCTTCCACCCCGCGGCGCTGCTTCGCAACCCGAATAACAAGCCGCAGGCGCTTGAGGATTTCCACAAGATAGCGGAGTTCTACGAATCCTTTAAACAATATAGGTAGGTAAAAATGGTAACCTTTGAAGACGTTAAAAACTCAAGCGAAATAAACGCATATATTCAGCAGGCGGACCGCTCGCTATGCGAGCTTGGTTACACCGAGCATTTTTACGCCCACGTTACCCGCTGCGCGGAGCTTTCAAGCGAACTGCTTTTAAGTCTCGGCTACGGCGAGCGCGAGGCGGAGCTTGCGAAGATAGCGGCGTATATGCACGATATGGGTAACCTTGTAAACCGAGAAAACCACGCCCAAACGGGCGCGCTTATGGCATTTCGCATACTCGATAAAATGGGTATGCCGCCAGAGGAGGCGGGCAAGGTGGTAACGGCGATAGGCTACCACGACGAATCCTCCGCCTTCCCCGTAAACGAGATAGCCGCGGCGCTGATTATCGCCGATAAAACAGACGTGCGCCGTTCCAGAGTACGGAACAGCGCAACGATAGCTCTCGATATCCACGACCGCGTAAACTACGCCGTATTAGACGGAAGAACCGCGATAGACGCAAAAAACAAGACGATTACCCTTTGCCTTACGATAGACACTACTATATGCTCGGTAACCGAGTATTTTGAAATATTCTTAAAGCGTATGCTTCTTTGCAAGAAGGCGGCGGAAAGGCTTTCGCTCACCTTTAAGCTTGTTATAAATAATACCGAGCTTCTCTAAAGCGGCATAACAAATATCGCGTTTCTCTTCTCCATGAAGCCACAACGCGAGAAGAACGCCTTTGCCCGCTCATTCTTAGGGCTTGTACAAAGCATAAGTCCGCGTACGCCTTCTTTTTTAAGGTCATCTGTCAGCGCTTTTACAAGCGCCTTACCCCCGCCGCCGCCACAGTATTCGGAAAGAATATCTATGTGCAGGTGAGCGGGATATTTTTTTGTGAGAAGCCTTGTAAAAATATGCTCGGCTCGTCTTTCACGCGCCTGCTTTTTCGTAAGGCGCGGCATATAGCTTCGCTTAAACTCGCTCCAATATGCGTCGTAATTATAGGCGCATATAACATAGCCCACCGCCTCGTCGCTGTCGTTTGTCAGCACAAAACAGTGGCTCGGCTCTTTTTCTATATAATAGTCACAGTAAAGCGTATAAAGCAGCGGCGGGTCTTTCTTGAATCTCTCCCCCGCCGTTTCAAGGCATATTTTTTTAACTGCTTCTTTGTCTCTTTGCTCGTATCGTCTTACTGTCGGCATATTCTCACCCCTTTTGTTATTACATATATAATAGCTCTATTTTGCCGCTCTTACAAGTAAGACAGCGCAGCAAAAAGCCTCGGAGTGTTCCGAGGCTTTTATTAACGTCAGTTCTATTTTATTGTACACCCGTGGAAGTAGCAGTCGTAAATCGCTTCTCCCTTGTAGGATATTGTTTCGTACCCTTGAAACCACTCGAAGCCGCCCGTTACCTCGCACGAATAGGTATAGCCGCCCTCAGAATAACACAGCGGCCCTCTAAACGGCATATCATGGGGGACTCTTTTAAGCGCCTCCTTCAAAAAGTCGCCGCTGAAGTTTTCGCCCGTCACTCTGCCCGCATAATTCATACTCCAATAGGGCGCGTTCTTTATCCAAACCGCCTCCTCGCCCGCGAAACGCTCGCCGCCGAGAAAGGTATCTATATATGTAAGCTCGCCCTCGCTGTACTTCAAATCGTGCGAGCACGGACGGGACGGCTCGCTCTCGTTTCCCTTACCCGCGTAGGTCTTGGTTTTCGCCAAAATAAGAAAGTCTATTATCTCGTCTCTTGTCATACCCTTTCCCTTCATAAACAGCACAAAACTCGTTTTAAAACTAAACAACTTTTTTACATAAGAGTTTTTCTGCGTAAATTGTAGCATATTTGCTCTTTATTAACAACCGCCGCTTATCCTCTTTGTTAAATACAAGCCTCAAAAATCCCCTTTTTTCCACTCTTTTTGCATTATTGACTTTATAGGCGCTATGTAGTACACTTATATAAAATAATTTATATAAATTTCTTATGCAAGGAGTATGTTATGATTAGATACTTTGACCGCATCTTCAGAACCCTTCGCCTTGTGCGCTATAAGCAGCTTTTTAACTCCTTTAACGAGAAGAACGAGGCTTTAAGCGCCACCGACGCCTGCTCGCTTGAGGTTATCTATCTTCTCAATAACCCCACGGTGAACGAGTTTGCAAACTTTATTTCGATATCTCAGCCAAGCGCTTCCTATAGATTAAGCTCCCTTGAAGCAAAAGGGCTTATTGAAAAAGCCCCTTGCGTGCGCGACAAGAGAGAATCAAAAATCAGGGTAACCGACAAGTTTCGCGGCGAATACATTAGCCGTATCCCCGAATGGGAGGCGGCGGTCAAAAGCGTAATGCAGAGATACAGCAAAGAAGAAACAAAAATGATAAAACGGTTTTTGCTTCAGGTTGCGGCCGAGACGCAAAAGCTTGAGACACAGCCGCTTTCAGAGCGGTAAAAAGGAGTACGGTATTATGGATTTATTTGAAAAGTGTTCAAGAAACGAATTAGTTAAGGAAACGCGTGAGAAGGGAATTTACCCCTATTTTCACGCGCTCGAATCCCGTCAGGATATCGAGGTTGTTATGGAGGGCAAGCGCAGAATTATGCTCGGCTCGAACAACTACCTCGGGCTTACCATTGATGAGGGTATTATCGAAGCGGGCATTAAGGCGCTCGAAAAGTACGGCACAGGCTGCTCTGGCTCACGCTTTCTTAACGGAACCCTTACAATGCACCTTGAGCTTGAGGAGAGGCTTGCGAAATTCCTCAATAAAGAGGCTATCGTCACCTTCTCTACAGGCTTTCAGTCTAACCTCGGCATAATTAGCGCTCTCGTAGGGCGCGAGGACTACGTTATCTGCGATAAGGAAAACCACGCGAGCATCTATGACGGCTGCAAGCTCTCATATGGCACAATGGTTCGTTATAAGCACGGCGATATGAACGACCTTCGCCGTGTAATGGAAAAGATACCCGAAAGAGCGGGCCGCCTGATTGTCACCGACGGCGTATTCAGCATGGGCGGCGACATAGCAAACCTACCTGAAATCGTGAAGATAGCTAAAGAGTACGGTGCGCGAGTAATGGTAGACGACGCGCACGGTCTGGGCGTTATTGGTAACGGCGGACGCGGCACGGCAAGCTATTTTGGGCTTGAAGACGAGGTTGATATTTATATGGGCACCTTCTCGAAGTCGCTCGCCTCTCTCGGCGGCTATATGGCGGCTTCAAACGAGGTGGCGGACTTTGTACGCCACGCCTCGCGCCCGTTTATCTTCTCCGCTTCTATGACGCCCGCCTCCTGCGCGGTGGCGCTCGCGGCTCTCGATAAGCTTGAGAATCACCCTGAGCTTGTTGAAAAGCTCGCCCACAACGGTGAATACTTCCGCAAGGGACTTACCGCGCGCGGAATTAAGATACGCGAATCCTCCACGCCGATAGTGCCCATTTACACCTATGAAACCTTCCGCACCCTCGGAATTGCGAAGGACCTCTATGAAAACGGCGTTTACGTTAACCCCGTGCTTCCTCCCGCAACCCCTCCCACCGAGTGTCTCTTACGCACAAGCCTTATGGCTTCGCATAACGAGGCTATACTCGACGAGGCTATGGATATTATCAAAGCCGTCCTCGGTAAAGAAGTATGGCAGCAAGAGGCGTAGCGGTTGTTACGGGCGGCAGCAGCGGCATAGGCAAAGCCGCCTGCTCTCTCTTTCGCGACAGCGGCTTTACGGTATATGAATTCAGCCGCAGCGGAAAAGGCGAAAACGGAATTAACCACATTACCGCCGATATTACCGACGAAAAGAGCGTTGACGCCGCCTTTAAAAGGGTCTTCGACGAGGCGGGCGGAATAGACCTGCTCGTCAACAACGCGGGTATGGGAATTTCGGGAGCAATAGAATTTACCGAGCTTTCCTCCGCGAAGAAGATTTTTGACGTAAACTTTTTCGGAACGCTTATCTGCATAAAAGCGGCGCTTCCGTATCTGCGCAAAAGCAAAAACGGACGCATAGTAAATATGAGTTCGGTAGCCGCTCCCGTGGCTATCCCCTTTCAGTCCTTCTACTCCGCCACGAAGGCGGCGGTAAACTCGCTCACCCTTGCTCTTCGCAACGAGGTAAAGCCCTTTGGCATTAAGGTTTCTGCCGTAATGCCGGGCGACGCGAAGACGGGCTTTACCGACGCGCGCGAAAAGAACACCGTGGGCTCGGAGCTTTACGGCGAGGCGATTGAACGCGCCGTGACGGCTATGGAGAAGGACGAGCGAAACGGAATGACCCCCGAAAAGGTAGCGAAGGTCGTTTACAAGGCTGCGACAGCTAAGAACCCGAAGCCCCTTTACACGGCGGGCGGAGTTTACAAGCTTTTCGTTTTCTTAACAAAAATTCTTCCCACAAGGCTGTTTAACTGGATAGTCGGAAAAGTATATTAAACAATAAAAAGCGCGGCTCCTGCCGCGCTTTTGAATGTAAAGATATTGTAGGAGTAGCTTTTTTATGATTTGGATTATAATCCTTGGGCTTATTATGTTCTTTTCGCCCACAATGTTTTATAAGATAACCCACTTTTGGCTTGCTGATAATAATGGCGAGCCTACCGATAATTTTATTAAAGGCTCAAAAATCGGAGGAATATGCTTAACCGTAATCGGCGTAGTGCTGATGGTTCTTATCCTCTTAGGCGTTATATAAGCTTTATTCCTCGCGCGCTTTTGACATAAAGGTTCCGTCGTACTCACCGAAGCCGAATTTACCGTAAAGCCCCGCGGCGGTCTTTGTAATAAGTATTCCGCGAAGCTTTTTAAGCTGTTCGTTTTCGGTCGCCGCTTTAACAAGCGCCGCGCCCGCGCCTAACCCGCGGTGAGCCTCGTCTACAACGACATCCGCAAGGTAGTAGGTAGTGGCATAATCGGTCATAGCTCGCGCAAAGCCTATCTGCTCGCCCGTTTCCTTCAAAAACGCGCCAAAGCAAAGGGAGTTCTCCATAGACCTTTTTATTACCTCGTCCTTACGTTCACGCGCCCAGTAGGTCTGCTTGAGAAGCCCCTTTACCGCCTCAAAATCCATATTCTCATAGCCGACCCTTACCTCTATCTCGTTCATATAGTGACCTTTCGCTTTGTAGATAGCACCACCGCCTTACGGCGATGGTGCTTTTTAGTTCTTTATACTGTGACACGGCGTTTAATGCTTTTAAGTCCCGATTACCGTATTAAAACGGCATATTCTTGCGTTATACAGCTAATATTCAACCGCTTAATTGAAGCCCGTCTTTGTTTTTGTCACGCGAAGACGAGCCATTGCCCTTGAAAGCGCAATCTTCGTCTGCTTATACTCTGTAACGCTCTGCTTCTGGCGAAGCCGCTCTGCGGCTCGCTTTTCCGCGGCAAGCGCGCGGCTCGCGTCTATCTCCTCAGACCATTCGCACGCCTGCGTAAAGATAAGCGTACCCTCGCTCTTAACCTCGATAAAACCCTCCGAAATAAAAGCCTCACGCCACTTTCCGTCAAGCTTTACGCGAATAGAGCCGATATCCATCGTGGCGACAAGCGGCGCGTGGTCGGCAAGCACGGTAAGCTCCCCATCGGGCGCGGTAACGGTAACCGCTTCCACCTCGCAGTCAAGGAACTGTCTTTCGGGGGTTAGAATTTCCAGCTTAAAAAGCTTCGGCATTACTTCGTCAGCTCCTCCGCCTTTTTCTTTACCTCGTCTATATCGCCCACCATAAAGAAGGCGCTTTCGGGCAGGTCGTCCACCTCGCCGTCCACTATTGCCTTAAAGGAACGAATGGTATCCTCAAGCGGCACAAAGCGCCCCTCCATACCCGTAAAGGTCTCCGCCACCGCGAACGGCTGAGAGCAGAAAAGGCTTATGCGGCGCGCACGGTAAACGCTCTTTTTATCCGCTTCCGAAAGCTCGTCCATACCGAGAATAGCTATAATATCCTTTAGCTCCTGATAGCGGTGCAGACATTCCTGCACGCGGCGCGCCACCTCGTAATGCTCCTCGCCCACTATGTCGGGCGCGAGTATGCGAGAGGAGCTTTCGAGCGGGTCAACTGCGGGATAAACGCCCGCCTCCGCCACATGGCGCGAGAGCACAGTTGTCGCGTCGAGGTGTGAGAATATAGTCGCGGGCGCGGGGTCGGTTATATCGTCGGCGGGAACATAGACCGCCTGTACAGACGTTATCGAGCCCTTGTCCGTCGAGGTTATTCTTTCCTCAAGCTCACCAAGCTCGTTTGAAAGGGTCGGCTGATAGCCCACCGCCGAGGGCATACGCCCTAAAAGCGCGGAAACCTCGTTACCAGCTTGAACATAGCGGTAGATGTTATCAATGAATAAAAGCACGTCCTTACGGCATTCGTCGCGGAAATACTCCGCGAGGGTAAGCCCCGTCATAGCCACGCGCATACGCGACCCCGGAGGCTCGTTCATCTGCCCAAAGGCAAGCGCGGTCTTATTTATAGCGCCGCTCTCGCGCATATCGCGGATAAGCTCGTTACCCTCGCGTATACGCTCGCCTACGCCCGTAAAGACCGAGTAGCCGCCGTGCTTAGTGGCGATATTATAGATAAGCTCCATAATAAGTGTGGTTTTTCCAACACCCGCTCCGCCGAAAAGACCAATCTTTCCGCCCTTTGAATAAGGCGTTAAAAGGTCAATTACCTTTATTCCCGTAACGAACAACTCGCAGACGGGGATAATATTCTTAAGAGGCGGTGCGTTTCTGTGAATGGGGCTTCGCGGCGCGTCAATTTCGCCAAGGTTGTCTATCGGACGCCCAAGCACGTCAATAACCCGTCCAAGCACATTCTCGCCCACAGGCACGGTAATTCCGCCACCCGTAGCCGTGACCTTTGCGCCACAGCTCATTCCGTCGGTGCTCTCAAGGGAAATGCACCTAACTACACCCTTATCGAGGTTAGAGGCAACCTCCATATGAACGCCGCTTTCGCTAATAAGAAGGTCCTTAATCTTTGGCGTTTCTACGGGAAATTTCACGTCAAGCACAGGTCCGCTTATCTTTACCACTACGCCCGTGTTATCCTTTTCGCTCATACATTTGCCTCCTTTCCAAGCACCTCCGCGGCGCTTGTTATCTCGGCTATCTCCGAGGTTATCGCCGCCTGACGTGCCATATTATACTGCGTTTTTAATTTCTTTAACATTTCGTCAGCGTTGTCCGTCGCACTTTGCATTGCGTTCATACGCGCGTAATGCTCGCTTGCGAACGCCTGAACCATTACGCCGAAGATTATCCCTATAACATACTGCGGCATAAGCATATCGAATACCGTATGCGGGTCGGGGGTATAGATAACCTCCATAGGCTTTTCCTCGGGCAACTCGTTGAGGTCAATTAGCCTTATAGGAATAAGCCGCCGCATAACGGGCTTGTTCTTTGTCTCGCCGTAGAACGAGGTATATATAACGAACGCCTCGTCGATAAGATTTCGGTCATATAGGTCGAACAAATCTGTCATAAGCTCGCGCGCTCTTTCAAGCGAGGGGTCCTGCGCTATACCGAAAAGCTCTATGTCTGGAGTGTCACCGATATTTCTGAAAAACTCGGTGGCGATATTGCCTATAGTAATAATGAACGCCTCGGCGTTCTCCTTTTTCTTATGCTCGTTAATTTCAGACAGCGCGTAGTTCAGCACGTTTTCGTTGTAGTCGCCCGCCATACCCTTGTCGCCCGCAATTATAATAAACGCTCTGCGGCGACCTCTGTGGTGGTCAAGGTAGCGGTGGGAGATATTCTGCGAAGAGACAAGTATCTCCTTCATAGTTTCCTGCACGCGAAGAAAATAGCGATGGTTATACTCAATATGCTGCATAACCCGCTTCATCCGCGTGGTAGAAACAACCTGCATTGCGCCCGTTATCTTGCGGGTTTGCTCCACCGCGGCGATATGGTGCTTTATCTCATACAGATTTGACATATCTAAACGCCTTCATAAGCTCTATGAGCTGGTGCTTCGCTTCCTCGGGCAGCGTACCCGTGGTGTCAATATTACGAAGGGTCGCCTTCGCGTTCTTCTTTATATACTTCAAAAGCGCGCGCTTATGTCCTACTACGTCCTTAACCTCGTCTTGAAGGAAGATATCGTTTTCCGAGGCGAGTAACAAACAGCATTGCTCGGCGAGGGTAAACCTCTCTGTTGCCGATTGCTTTAACACCTCGGTGCGGCGCTCGCCCTGCTTTAGAAGCAGCGCCGTGGTGTTATCAAGGTCAGCGCCGAACTGCGCGAAAACCGCCATATCCCTATACTGCGCCACCTCAAGGCGAAGGTTCTTCGAAACATTCTTCATTGCCTTGCTCTGCGCGGAACGCCCGACGCGGGAGACCGAAAGGCCGACATTTACGGCGGGGCGCTCGCCCGCGTTAAAGAGCTCGGTTTCAAGATAAATCTGCCCGTCGGTTATTGAAATAACGTTCGTCGGGATATATGCCGAAATATCCCCCGCAAGGGTTTCGACTATCGGAAGCGCCGTAAGCGAGCCACCGCCCTTTTCTTTACTAAGTCGCGCCGCGCGTTCAAGCAGACGGCTGTGAAGGAAGAATACGTCTCCCGGGTACGCCTCGCGCCCAGACGGGCGGCGAAGCAGAAGCGACATAGAGCGGTAAGCCGCGGCGTGCTTTGAAAGGTCGTCGTAAACTATAAGCACGTCCTTGCCGTCGTACATAAAATGCTCCGCGATAGCGCAGGCGGCATAGGGCGCAATATATTGCATAGCGGCGCTGTCGCTCGCGGGTGCGGTAACCACAACCGTATGCTCAAGCGCGCCTTGCGCTTCAAGGGTATGAATAACGCTCGCGACGGTGGAAGCCTTTTGACCTATAGCGCAGTAGACGCAGATTACTCCGCTTTCCACCTGATTCGCTATCGCCGAAAGCGCGATAGTAGTCTTTCCCGTCTGGCGGTCGCCGATAATAAGCTCGCGCTGTCCGCGCCCTATTGGTATCATGCTGTCTATAGCGAGTATGCCCGTTTCAAGCGGCGCGTCTACAGGCGCTCGGTCCATAATGGACGGCGCCTTCGCTTCAATGGGGCTGAATTCGCGCGCCTTTAAGGGGCGTCCGTCAAGCGGTCTTCCGATAGGGTCGATAACACGCCCGAGTACACGTTCGCCCACGCAGATATCCGCCACCCTGTCGGTGCGCTTTGCCGTTGCGCCAGAATGCACGCTGTCCGCGTCGTCGAGCAGCACCGCGCTCGTTTCCTCAAGCCCGAGCTCAAGGGCTATGCCGAACGCTCCGCCGTCAAACTCTATAAGCTCGCCGTACTTTACACCCTTAAGCCCCTTAATACGAACCACGCCGTCGGCACAGAAGCCGACTATTCCGCAGTCGTCTACCGTGGGCTTAAAGTCGCTGTCCTTCATACGCTCACGCAGATGCTCGATAACGCTTTTCGGCGTATTATCCTCGCTTTGAGAAAGCTCCTCTGACTTTAAACTGCCCTTTATTCTGTCCAGCGAAATGCTAAGGTCAAACACCTTGCCAGCCACGGACGCGACAAAGCCGCCGATGAGATTCTCATCGACCGCCACGCCAAAGCTTATGCTTTCGCCCAGCTTCTTTTCAAAGCCGTCGGTTATCCTTTTTATCTCCTCGTCCGAAAGGGACGCGGGAACCCTTAAAAAGCCGTTTAACATCTCTATTTCATCTCACTGAAAAATTCGTCGATTACCTTCTTGTTGTCCTTCGCGGAAACCTCGCGCTTAAGAAGCTTTCCCGCAAGCTCTACGGAAAGCTCGGTTATATCGTCCTTAACCGACGCTACAAGCTGTTCCTTCTCCTTGCGTCCGTCCTCCTCAGCCTTTGCTATAAGCGCGGCGGATTTATCCTTTGCCTCGCTTATTATTTTGCTCGCCTGAGCCGACGCCTTCTCCTCACCCGCGACAAGTATCTCGTGAGCCTCGGCTTCTGCGTTCGCGAGGCGCTCGTCCAGCTCCGCCTTCGTCTTCGCTGCCTCAGCCGAGGTCTTTTCAGCGTCGGCGAGCTCGCCTTGAATACGCGCCGTACGCTCGTCCAAGAACTTTTTTACGGGCTTATAAAGGATAACTCTCAGAATTAGAAAAAGGACAAGAAAGTTAATTATATGGATAACGATATCCAACGGGTAAATCTCCATTTTCCGCCTCCGAAAGTTATTTGTTTAGTACGAAAATCATAATAAGCGCCGTAACGAAGCCGTAAATCGCGCAGGATTCGGCAAGCGCAAGACCGAGAATAAGAATACCGTTTATCTTACCCGACGCCTCAGGCTGACGGGCTACGGAGTCCACCGCCTTACCTGTCGCCAAGGTCATTCCGAAGCCGATTACCGTACAAGCCAAAATGCAGATGCCTACACCGATTTCTACCATTGTTATTTCCTCCAAAAATTATTCTGTCGCTTCGTTTGTAAACGTAAGCGTAAGTGTTATGAAAATAAACGCCTGAATTAGCGGGTGGAACACATTAAAGTAAAGACCGAGAACACTTGGTATTCCCACCGCGCCGTTACCGAGCACCGTATAAAGCAGGTCCATTACTATCATTCCGCCGAGCATATTTCCGAAAAGACGGCAAGCCATTGAAATGGGTATAGCGCAATCGCTCACAAGCTTCATCGGGAACACTATCGGCGTAGGTGTCGCAAGACTTTTCAGTCTTCCGCCAACGCCCTTTTTCTTTATGCCGTATATGTTGAAAAGAATAAAGGTCAAAAATGAAAGCGCGAAGGTCAGCGTTATGTCGGAGGTGGGCGCCGCCACACCGAAAAGCTCAATTACCGCGCAACCGACAAGGAACGCGCCAATTACGAAGATATACGAGCCCAGTCCGTCGCCGAGGTCCACCGTTTTGGATTTCGTATACTTATCCGCGTACTCGACCATAAGCTCTATTACGTTCTGCGCGCCCTTAGGTATATCCTTGAAGCGCGGAAGCACAAAAAGCCGAATAATCAACGCCGCGATAATAAGCACCGCCATAACTATCCATGTGTTAACGACCGTCATACTGAGACTGTAGCCGTGAACGTCAATCCGCTTCGCCCAAATCGAGATATCGATTTCGCCGCTTTCAGGCTTGCCGAAGATAACCGTAAGACCCTTTACCACCGCGACGTAGAGCGCCGCTATCATTATGACAAGCCAGAGCTTTGCAAGTCTCTTCTGCTTCTTTGTCGCCTCGCTCCCCGCCGCCGAAAGCTTCTTCACCGCCGCTCTTCTAATGAAGAAGAACGCCGCCGCCAAAGCAAGCGTGCAGGCGATTATTATATAGTCTAACGTATCTTGTCACCCCGTTTCTCCGAGTTTCTTCTATTAAGCCTGATAAACAGTACTGTAGCCGCGCCGACAAGTAGCGTCGCCGCAAGCGATATGCCCATAGCGACAAGCGCGCTTCGAGCAAAAAGCGCGCAAAGCGTAAGCCCCGCAAGAGGAACGAGCATCTGCAAAAACGCGAATATAATAGCCTTCGCGTTAACCTTGCCCGCCGTGACGGAATCGACGAAGCTTACAAGCAAAAACAGCTGAACCGCGCCCGTTATTAGCCCCGCGAACACTCCGATAAGCATATCGTACTGCCTTTCCGTATATTTTTAGTAGTACTAATAGATTAGCACCTTTTCAAGTAAACCTCAATAGAAATTGTGACCAATCTTTGTCGATTTTTACAAATTTTTTAATGACTTTTTATATTTCTAAACTCTATTCGTGCTTATTCTTCTTAGTCCGTTATTCTCCGCTCCGTTAAGCAAAAATACGCATTTTTGCGACTCTATACCTCATAGGTCGCAAAACGACTGATTTCCCGCTAAAAGCCTACAGAAAAGCGGCGCTTTAGCGCCGCTTACTTAACATACGTCTTTTAAATACTTTTTCCCGTAAACAAGGTCATACTCCAAGAGCTTTTTCTTAAGAAGCTCTGTCTTTTGCTCCTCACTCAGCTCGCCAAAGCTTACGCTTCCGTCGTTTTCGACAGTATAATTCGCCGTCGCGCCCTTCGTTTCGCTTAGAATATTATCGAAATAATCGAAATACGCGGGACGCATAACGCCACAGGAACGAAGCGCGTTTACAAGCAGCATATTCGGCGGAACGTCGCCGAAGCCTTTGCTTGTATCGAGCGGGAAGTTTGCCCATACAAGGTAGGGTGTATCGTGTAGCTCCTTAAAGTCGCGCTCGTCAACGTAGCGGTCAAGATATCCCGTTTCGCGAAGAATTTCGTGTTCAGAGCCCTCAACGTATATCGACGCTTGGTGGTCGCCGTAAACAAGCAGCACCACGTCGCGGTCAACCGTTGCAAGGTAGTCTGCGAGTATACGCACGGCGTCGCAGCTATCCTCGAACGCGCGGGCGTATGCGGATACAGCCTCGGTCTGGGCGAGGGTAAGCGTATCGCTGCTCGCCCCCATAAGAAGGGACGGCGTATACCGCTCGGGATAAACGGGCGAATGGTTCTGCATAGTTACGACATGGAGAAATACGCCGTTTTTGTTCTGTTTGGAAAGCTCCTCGTAAATTTCTATCGTCTTATTAACGCACTCCTCGTCGCTTATCCATTCACCCGACATCTTCGGGTTAACAAAACAGTCGTCAAAGTAGACTTTCTCGAAGCCCATCTGTGGGTAGGCGTTTACCCTGTTGTAAAACAAGCTGTTATAGGAATGTAGCGCCGCCGTGCTGTAGCCCTTCTCAAGGAAGAAACGCGGAGCGCCGGGGAAGCCGTCGTAGATAACCGCGTTATACGGGCAAGCGGACGCTTGCGAATAGCCCGAGGAAAAGCCCGTTAACACCTCGTACTCCACATACGCTGTGCCGCCGCCGTACTTCGGCGAAATCATATTGCCGTAAAATCCGTTATTCTTGAGCTCGTCGAGCGGCGCGAAGGGGTCATAGTTTACCGATACGTCATAGTTACCGAGGTCGAAAAGCGTTTCCACCTGCACAATTATCACGTCCGCCTGTCGTGCGCCCTCCGCTTCAGGCTTAAACTCTTCTATCGCCCTCGCTTCCTCTTCCAAGCTCTCGCGGTTGTAGCCCGCGGGCTTAGTCGGAAAGAGGGTTTCCGTCGTGGAGATTAGTCCGAACCAATAGCCGTTCTCGCCGAACTCCTTAACGATACTCACCTCTGTTCTTCGTCCGAGCACCGAGGTAAAGTCTTCGTTGTAAAAGCCAAAGCGAACGAGTAGCCCTATAGCTACTATGCTTACCGCGCCTACCGCAAGGCGAAGCACCGTGCGAAGCGGCTTTTTCTTTTCGTCCTTGACTATTCGTATCTGTTGCTTTATCGGAAGATACAGGATAAACAAAATAACCGAAACCGCTACGCAGATAAAGAACGCCGCGCCGAACTTCATAGAAAGCCCAGACTCTAAAGTTTCACCCATACCGCCGAGATGGTAAAGGTCACCCAAAAAGACGGGCTCGTCGCGGTAGACAATCTTGTTCTCGTTGGAAAAGCCCGCCGCGAGAGACAGCACGCACAAAGCGAGCGACGAGGCGGCTATGCTGTTTGTAATCAGCGTAAGCGCGAGATGAAACAGTAAAAAGAAGAAATAGGAGAGAAGGGTTACACCAAACGCTTTCGGAAACATTTCTCCGATATTACCGTTAACCAAATCGGGTATAAGGGTCACGAAAAGCGGCAACACGAAAAGGTTGATATAAAACAACCTCTTTTGCGTTGTCGCCTTGCTTACAAGATTTTTATACTTTTTCGATATACTCATTAGCCTTTAGAAACAGTCGCCTTCTGGGGTTTCGCCTGTTTTTTGTTATTCTCCCTAATAAATTTCAAATACTCCTCAAACGGAATGGGGCGCGAAAAGTATTAGCCTTGCAGGTGGTCAACGCCGAGCGAAATAAGCTTGTCCGCCTGTTCCTTCGTTTCAACACCCTCGGCGACCATACCCTTGCCAAGCTTGTTCGCCATCATAGCCACGCTTTCAAGTATGACCGTCGCTTTTTCCGCGTTATCCTTAATCTTTGCGTCGAAGCAGGGCCATATAAGGCTCTTATCTATCTTAACGAGGCTGTAGGTCATTTCGGCGAGCTTCGCAAGGTTTGAATAGCCTGTGCCGAAATCATCAATTGAGAAGCAGCTTCCAAGGTCGGTGAACCGCTTGATATTATCTCTTACCGATTCGCCCGCTTCAACTGCGGCGGTTTCGGTAATTTCAAAATTAAAGAAGCTTGCGGGAACGCCTACTCTTGCCATTATGCTTTCGTAATTTGACGCCGTCCCCATTTCAGACGCGTCTATACCCGAAAGGTTAACCTCAATATAATCTACGCCCATATCCCATAGCTTTTCCGCTTTTGCGAGCTCGCATACCTTTGTAAAAACAATTTCGTCTATTTTGGACACAACGCCCTTTCTCTCGGCTATAGGGATAAATTCGTCGGGCGAGATAAAGCCGATAGTTTCCGTATCCTTTATTCTTACAAGCGCTTCCGCAGAGGAGAAGCAGCGGTCCTTGTGTGAATAAATAGGCTGTAGCATAACCGCGAAGCCGTCAGACTCTATAGCGCGGTCAAGTATAACGTCTATAGCCGCGCTGCGGTTCATACGCGCCACATGGGTTTCGTCCACAAAGCGTATGTACTTCTTGCGCTCAATCTGAAAATCGTACATAAAGTCAAGCACGGAAACCGTTTCGGCGCTGGTGGAGGCGTATTGCGGACATTCCAGCACGTCCATATGGTAGGACGAAATATGGCAAAGCTTTTCGCGCGCCCAAACCTCTTTAATAGCCATATCCAGCGAATAGCATAGCACGTTTACGTCCTGTTTTTTCGCTTCCACGAAGATAGCCAGCGCGTTTCCGCGGTAATGGAAGACCTTTTCCTTGCCCGACTTCTCCTTTATTGCCTTTGCGAACTCGCCGAGCATCTCGTTCGCCCTTTAAAAGCCGAACTTCGACTGAACCACGACAAGACCGGAAAAGACTATGTTAACTATGTAAGCGGGCTTCTTCCTTCCGAGAGCCTCGGAGATATACAGGTTGAACGCGCGTCGGTTAAAGCTGTTCGACGGAACGTCGTAAAGCTCGCTCGGGCTTTCGAGCGAAAGGTAGAGATGAAGCATCATCAGCATAACACCTACACCCGAAATTAGAAGCTGCTTAAAGACTGCCTGAATTATGGCGGCGACTATCCAAAGCATTGTGCCCGTGCGAATAGCGTAACGCGTTTCGCTTCTGTAGTTCTTTTTATGCGTAATAACATAAACGTTTGTCGCGAGCATATAAACGGCGAGCACGGCGTAAAGGCTGTAAGCCATAGGTCCGTAGGAATAGTAGTTATTCATTGTGTGGTAGTAGTTTAGCTCGCCGAAAACTATGAAATAAAGCCCACCCAAGAAGGGTAAGATTATAAGAACAATCTGGTACCACTTTAAGCGTTTTTGCTGCCGTCCGAGAAAAACGACGTAAAGGAATATCATAAAAATCATTACCATCAGCGTGCCGATAAACAGCTGATGAATAAGCCTTACCACCCAAAGCGGCATATAGTAAAAATGGGTTATAGCGTAAACCGAGGCAATGTCGCAGATAAGGTTTATGCAGGCGGTAATAAGCATAGCCGAAAAGCATTTCGTCGATAAAAGAGGCAATCTTTTACCGCTGTAGTAGCTTTTCAGTAGCACTAAAAGAACCACGATATCAACTATCTGAAACCTGATAAATTCTACGAAAAGTTTCTCCTCCATGCGTTTACATCAACTCCATGAATCCAAAATACTTTGTATCTTCGCCGAAAGCTTATTAAGCTCCTTGTTTGCGAGTCCCTTGCATTGTTTTGTGCGAATAAGCAGCTTTTCCGCAAGTCCCACAAGCCGCGCGTACGGCTCGCTGAGCGACGGGTCGCGTTTACCGTTATGCTCTTGCTTGATGCCCGATTTTACAATAAGCATAAGCTCGGTATCAAACACCTCGGTGTACTCGGGCGCGTGGGCGCGCAAGCCCATTGACTGTAGCTCCTCCGCGAAGCCCACCGCCACGCTCTCCTCGCCGTGAACAACAAAGACCTCGCGCGGCTTCGGAGAATAGCTTGTTATCCATTTAATAAGGTCACTTTTCCCCGCGTGTGAGGAAAGACCCGGGAGGTTGACAATCTTCGCGTTTACCGCTATCTCCTCGCCGAAGAGCTTTACCTTATCCGCGCCGTCGAGAAGCCGCCGTCCAAGACTGCCCTCTACTTGATAGCCTACGAAAGCTACGCTTGAGTCGGCGCGCCAAAGGTTGTGTTTAAGGTGGTGGCGCACACGTCCGGCGTCGCACATTCCGCTCGCGGAAATAATTATCTTAAAATTATCGTCAAAGTTTAATAGCTTCGATTCCTCTACCGACTCACAGAGCCTTAGCCCCTTGAAGTTAAACATATCCTCGCCGTTTCCGACGAAGCGAAGCGCGTCCTTATCGAGATACCTTTGTAGCTCGCCGCTGAATATCTTAGTTGCCGCAGAGGCGAGCGGGCTGTCGATATATACGGGAAAATCGCCGCACTCCTTACAAAGGCCCTGCTCCTTTATCTCGCGGATAAAGTAGAGTATCTCCTGCGTTCTTCCTACGGCGAAGGAGGGTATAATAAGGTTTCCGCCGCGCTTAAAGGTATCGCTTATAACCTCGGCAAGCTCGTGCTCGTGGGAGAACTCGACCTCCTCGTGCTCGCGGTCGCCGTAGGTGCTTTCCATTACGACAAAATCAGCCTCTTTTAGATAGGTCGGGTCGCAGATAATGGGCTGGTCGCTGTTGCCGATATCTCCCGAAAAGACAATCTTTGTTTCCTTGCCGTTTTCGGTTACAAAAACCTCAGCGAAGGCGGAGCCTATTAGGTGCCCCGCGTCAGCGAAGCGAACCCTTACGCTTTCGTCAATAAAGAATTCCTCGCCGTATTCGTGCGGCTCAATAAGCGAAATAGCGGTTTCCGCGTCCGCAGCGGTATAAAGCGGCTCTACAAGCGGGCGACCCGCTCGGCGACCCTTGCGGTTAGCGTACTCCGCGTCGCTTTCCTGTATATGTGCAGAATCGCGAAGCATTATAGAAAGCAACTCACCCGTTACCCTTGTGCAAAAGATAGGGCCCGTGTATCCGCGCTTTGCGAGAAGCGGAAGCCGTCCCGAATGGTCAATATGCGCATGGGTGACGATAACCGCGTCGATAGAATCGACCTCAAAGGGAAAGACTGTGTTGTCAATCTCGTCGCGCCCTTGCTGCAAGCCGCAGTCCACAAGAATACGCATACTGTTTACGTCTATGCAATGGCAGCTACCCGTTACCGCGCGCGCCGCCCCGAAAAAGCTCAGTTTCATTCATTGCCTCCGCATTTAATTATTACATTTATTATAACGAAAAACGGTGTGCTATTACAATAGTTTGTGGTATAATTGTCAAAAAAGTTGCGGGAGAAAGCAATGAAACTTGAATGTGTTGGCTGTTGTATTAATCAGGTGAACAGGGTTTTGGGGATAGTATCGCTTCCCGAACAAACGCAGAACGAGATGATGAAGGCTGTGCTCGACACCCTCGCGCGCGCCAACTTCGATAAATGTACGCCAGAAATAATGGCGGAGATATGGGCGGTTATCGTCCGCTTCGCAGGTAAAGAGGATATCTACGGCGAGATAAAAAGCTACTTCAACCGCGAGCTACTTAAGACAAAGCCGCTTGTAGACGAGCTGCTCGATAGAAGCCGCGACCGCTTCTCGACAGCGCTTAAAATAGCAATAGCGGGCAACCTTATCGACTTCGCCGCCTTTGACGCCTTTGACCCGTCTGTTCTTCGTGAGAAGATAGAAGAGGTTGAGAAAAACCCGCTCACGGTAAACGACAGCGAGGCGCTGCGCGGGGCGCTAAGAAATGCGAAAAGCCTCCTTTATATCGGCGACAACTGCGGCGAGATAGCTCTTGACAAATTCTTTATTGAAGAGCTGAAACGGGAGTTCCCCACGCTTGAAATCACCTTCGCCGTACGCGGCGCACCCGCGATAAACGACGTAACGGTATCTGACGCGAGGGAGGTCAATATGGGCGAGGTCGCCGAGATAATATCGAGCGGCGACAGCGCTATGGGCACGGTAATGGCACGCGTAAGCAACGAATTTCGTGCGGCGTGGCAAGCCGCCGACGTAGTGCTCACAAAGGGTCAGGGCAACTATGAAAGCCTTTATCTTGAAAAAAAGGAAAACCTCTTCTTTCTATTTATGGCAAAATGTAAAGCGGTGGCGGACACAATAGGCGTAGAAAAGATGTCGGTGGTCTGTCTTGACAGCCGAAATATAGTAAAGAAATAAGCTTGGAATAGTAAGCCCCCGACTGATAATCAGTCGGGGGCTATTTATATCTATTTACTCTGTCCGTAGTAGGCGTTCGCGCCGTGCTTTCTTAGGTAGTGTTTATCTAAAAGCTCCTTTTGCATAGGCACAATATCAGGCGACAGCGCCTCGTTATGCCACGCCATAAAGGCTATCTCCTCAAGCACCACAGCGTTATGAACGGCGTTTTCGGGACTTGTTCCCCACGCGAACGGACCGTGGCTGTGAACGAGCGCGGCGGGTATATCGTCGGCGTTTCTGCCCGCGAAGGTCTCAATAATAACCTTACCCGTTTCCGCCTCATAGTCGCCCGCTATCTCCTTTTCGGTCATCCTTCTTGTGCAGGGAATTTCGCCGTAGAAATAGTCTGCGTGGGTTGTGCCGAGCGGCGGTATACCCTTTCCCGCTTGAGCGTAAATGGTAGCCCAGCGGCTATGGGTATGAACAACGCCGCCGATATTGGGAAAAGCTCTGTAAAGCGCAAGGTGGGTAGGCGTGTCGGAGGAGGGGCGAAGCGCACCCTCGACAATCTCCCCTGTTTCAAGCGAAACCACGACCATATCCTTTTCGGTCATACCGTCATACTCTACGCCCGAGGGCTTTATTACGACAAGCCCGCTTTCGCGGTCAATTCCCGAAACGTTTCCCCATGTAAAGGTTATGAGCGAGTATTTCGGAAGCATTAAATTCGCTTCCAGCACCTCTTTTTTTAGCCTCTCAAGCATAGCTTATCCTCTTATCTTTTCCACCGCCGCGCGCTCGACCTCAAGCCCGTTAATGAAGCGGTTAGTGTATTCCTCAAAGCCCGCGACGTCCGCGACGTCAGGGATAATTCGTTCGCTCTCCATTGTATTAAAGACACGTTTCTCAAGATAAGACTCGAGCGTTTCTTCGTCCTTCTTCTTTGCCGCGAAGCTTGCGAGAAGCGCTATTCCCCACGCGCCGCCCTCACCCGCGGTAGACATCACGTCCACGGGCGCGTTCATAGCCGCCGCCGTAAGTCGCTGTCCCACACCCTTTGTTTTATATAACCCGCCGTGCCCTAAAAGACGGTCTACAGCCACCTTTTCACGCGAAAGAATATCCATTCCTATTTTTAAAGTAACGAGCGCCGAACAGATATTAGCCCGCATAAGGTTCGCGAGCGTAAAGCTGCTTTCTGGGGTTCTTACAAGTAGCGGCCTTCCCTCCTCAAAGCCCGTTACGGGCTCGCCCGAGAAGTAGTTGACAGTAAAAATACCGCCGCAGTCCGCGTCGCCCTCAAGCGCGGCGTAGAAAAGCAGGTCGTAAAGCTCGCTTTGCGTAAGCGGCTTACCCGCGCGCTCGGAGAAGCTGCGGAAGATACCCGCCCACGCGTTAATATCGCTTGTGCAGTTGTTGCAGTGTACCATTGCCACAGGCTTGCCCGCGGGAGTGGTAACCATATCTATTTCGGGATAGTACTTTGACAGCGCCTTTTCAAGTACCACCATAGCGAATATCGACGTGCCCGCCGAGACGTTGCCCGTTCTTACGCTTACGCTGTTGGTCGCCGCCATACCCGTGCCGGCGTCTCCCTCGGGAGGACAAAGAGGAATGCCTGCTTTGAGCTTACCGCTCTCGTCAAGAAGAAGCGCGCCCTCCGCCGTTAGCATTCCCGCGTCCTCGCCCGCCGAAAGCACCGTCGGCAGTATATCGGAAAGCGTCCACGAAAAGCCCGCGTTCTTAACAAGTTCGTCAAACTTTTTGAGCATTTCTGCGTCATAACCGCCCGCTTCGCTGTCTATCGGGAACATTCCCGAAGCATCGCCCACGCCGAGCACCTTTTTGCCCGTAAGCTTTGTATGCACATAACCCGCAAGTGTTGTAAGAAACGCTATGTCCTTGACGTGACTTTCCTTATTCAGAATAGCCTGATAAAGGTGCGCTATACTCCAACGCTGAGGGATATTGAACTCGAAAAGCCCGCTTAGCTTATCTGCCGCCTCGCCCGTCATAGTATTTCGCCATGTGCGGAACTCGGCGAGCTGACTGCCATCCTTATCGAACGGAAGGTAGCCGTGCATCATAGCGGAGATACCTATCGCGCCGATAGTCGTTATCTCCTCGCCGTATCTTTCCTTTACGTCGCCGCAAAGGTCACTATAGCAGCCGCGTAGCCCCCGCCACACGTCGTCGAGCGAATAGGTCCATACGCCCTTTTCAAGCTTATTCTCCCACTCATAACCGCCCGAGGCAATCGGCGCGTAGTCCTCTGAAATAAGCACCGCCTTTATCCTCGTAGAGCCGAACTCTATACCGAGATAGGTTTCGCCTTTCTTAATCGCTTCTCTGATTTCTTCCGCCTTCATTTTGACCACCCTTTCTTTATTCGTGTAAACATAATATCTAACATTTTTTCTCGTCGAATTTCC
>CAYWJF010000010.1:33925-39753 GCA_964458545.1 uncultured Oscillospiraceae bacterium
GCTGAGCGTTCTTCTCTAATTCTCATTTGACCACGGAAGCACCGCCGAGGTCTCCTTTTGCCCCTTAAGGATATTAAGCATCTTTTCTGCGGCGAGCCGACCGAGACTCTCCTTCGGGTTGGAAAGCGAGGTAAACTTCACGGCGGAGAGCTGAGCGAAGGTGCTGTTGTCAAACGAGGTTAGTTCTACGTCGGTGGGGACGCTTCTTCCGCTTTTTTCGAGCGCGGAAATAACCCTCAGCGCCACCTCGTCGTTATAGCATACGCAGGCGGTACAGCTTTTAAGAATGCCCGCCGCGCCTGTTTCAATAAGCGCGTCGCGGTTCTCGGTGCTGTACCACATTATATTGTCGTCTACAACCTCAAGCCCGCTTTCTATAAGCGCCTCGACAAAGCCCGCATATCGGCGGTGACCTTGAATATCGTCGCTTTTAAAGATGCCGCCTATCTTCTTATGCCCTTTGCGGATAAGGGAGGCGCAGGCGGTCTTTCCGCCCTCGCGGTCATCTGCCACAACGCAGACGTGCTCCTTCATTTCGGGATAGAAGCCATTAATAAAGATAACTGGCACGCTTAACGCCTCAAGCCTTCTGTAAAGGTCTATGTTGGGGTTCGGGAGCGCTGTTTTGGTTCCCTCTATGATTATTCCGTCTATCGGCTTCTCCAATAGCTCGGTGAGTATGCGCCGCTCGTCATCCACACGGTTGTGGGTAGCGAAAAGCATTGAAGAATAGCCGTTTTCAGACAAAACGCCGTCAATTCCGTGAAGTATCGCGGGAAAAATATACTCCCCTATGTAGGTGGTGACCACGGCTATATTTCGGGTAAGCGGACGCTGCGGCTTGTCGCCGCGAACATAGGTACCGCTTCCCTGAACGCGGACGGTAAGCCCCTCGTTCTCAAGCACGCTCATAGCCTGACGTACCGTCTGACGGCTGTAGCCCGTCTTCGCCGTTAATTCGTTCTCACTCGGAAGGCGTCCGTCTCTGCCGTAACGTCCCGACTGTATTTCGCTTCTCAGCTTGCAGGCAAGCTCGTAATACTTATGCTCGTTCATACATACCCCTGTAATTCTCTGTTTTCTTAATTGTACCATACAACTTTTCTTTTTCAAGCATCTTTGCTGTTTTTTTTAATATTGCGTAGAAATGTGATATAATTTCAAATGTTATTGAACTTTCTGAAAGGAAACCGCCATGACCGATTTTTATGTGGACCCAGTGCTTTATAAAGGAAGACCGACGGAAAAAAGAAGCGAGCTTGAGGAGGACTGCTATGACCTTCTCGACAAGCTTGAAATAGAATATGAGCGCGCCGACCACAGCGCCGCCGCGACTATAGAGGACTGTGCCGCCGTAGAGGGTGTAATCGGCGTGCATATCTGTAAAAACCTTCTCGTTAGCAACCGCCAGCAGACCGATTTCTACCTCGTTATGATGCCGGGCGATAAGCCGTTTCGCACAAAGGATTTTTCCGCGCGGCTCGGTATCTCCCGCGTCTCCTTCGCCTCGCCCGAGGCTATGAAGCGGCTTATACGCTTAACTCCCGGCTCGGTCAGTATTTTAGGTCTACAGTATGATACCGAACGGCGGGTGAAGCTTTGCATAGACGAAGAGATAGCAAAAAGCGAGTATATCCGCTGCCACCCGAACCTTAACACCTCAACGCTAAAAATACGCACGGCGGATATGCTGACGAAGCTTTTACCCTATCTCGGACATAAGCCGACGATAATTACCCTTCCAAACGAAACGCCCGACGAGTAACGTCGGGCGTTCTTATATTAAGCTTTCGCTTTCTTCTTCTTTTTTGCGCGCTTTATAAGCTTAACCGTAAGCAGCGTCAGTAGCGCGAGCACGACGATAGCCGCAATAATTCCGTAAAGGTAGAACGCACCGATACTTGAAGAAATCGCGTTCGGAAGCGGCGCGCTTACAATATCTTTATAATAGAGCATTTCCGTATCGTAATTCATAAGGTCATCTTCGTGCAGAGTTATAAGTCTCGTGCCGTGGTTTCCGCCCGCGCCGTAGATAAAGAAGCCCGCGCCTGTGGTGGAAACCATATCTATACCGTCGAGAGTTCCCTCGTAATCGTTCGTGTGGTCGTGACCGAAAAACGCCGCAACTATGTCGCCCGCTTCCTTCCAAGCTTCAAACTCGCCGCTGTTCGTGTCGGGCGGGCAGGGTCCCTCGCCAAGCGCGCCTTTTGCTATGTACTGCGAATTAATAACGTAATAGCTGTCGCTATATATGCCGTGTCCCTTTACCGCGCCGTCGGTGTCCTTCGGCACTACAGAAAGCATATCGTAAACCTCTGGCACGGGTATATGCTGAAAGACAAAGGAGGGTATAGGCTCGCCGCCGTTTTTTGCCGCGAGCTTTGAGCTCTCGCTTTTGTACCACGCTATCTGGTCAACGTCAACATAGGCGTAGCTTCTGCCAAGCGCCTCGGTATACACATAGGTTCCGCTGTCTATAAGCCAAAGATTAAAGAGGTCTTTTTTACCCTCACGGTCTTTTATAAGTAAATTATATTTACCGCAACCGCTCATCTCCTCGCCCTCAACGGCAAGGCACCCGTCATAGGAATTATACCATTCTATCTGGGTTTCCTTGCTTACGCCGCCCTCGTCGTCGTGGTTACCGAAAACTACTGCAAAGGGTATTCCCCTTTCGGCAACAGGTGAAACGATATTGTCTATCGCCTTCCTCGCGCCGTTTTCTGTCAGTATGGCGGGACCGTGGATAACGTCGCCGAGGAAAACAACAAGGTCTGGCTTCGCCTCGTCGAGCGAGGCGTTAATGAGCGCGAGCATACCCTTTTGGGGTAACGCTATGTCCTGAGGGTCTGCTATTATTAGAATTTTGAACTCGCCGTTCTCGTCAAAGCGAAGCTCGCCCTCGCTTGCGCCGAACACCGAAAGCGGTAGAATAATAAATAATGCGAGCACCGCGCACAGTAACGAAATAACGCGCTTTTTCATATCTGCTTCCTTTCGTAAAGCGGTTTTCACCGCAATACAAATAAAAATACTGTTAATATTATATCACACGGAAAGCACGCTTAAAAGAAGTAAAACTTGTATTAAGGATGAGCGCACCCTTGTCAAAAATGAAAGCGGATTTGTTGTGATTTCGTTAAAATTCATAAAACGCCTACACTTAGCGCCACGCTCGGTGGTATAATTGATTTATTACAAAACTCGCAATACGGAGGTCATTATGAAGGTACTTTTTATAGGCGGCACGGGCACGATAAGCACGGCTATTTCGAGGTTGCTGTTAGCCGACCCTAAAAATGAGCTTTATGTCGTTAACCGAGGCAACCGCACCGACGTTCTACCGAGCCACGTTAAACAGCTCTCGGCGGACGTTAACGACGAAGCGGCGCTCGCGAAGGCTACGGAGGGCTTGAAGTTTGACGCGGTCTGCGATTTTATCGCCTTCGTTCCCGAGCAGCTTGAGCGCGACTATCGAGTTTTCGCGGGGCGCACAAAGCAGTTCCTGTTTATTAGCTCCGCCTCCGCCTACCAAAAGCCGCTGAGCGACTACCGAGTAAGCGAGGGCACGCCGCTTGCAAATCCCTACTGGGAATATTCCCGCAACAAGATAGCATGCGAAGATTTCTTAATGAAGATGTACCGTGAAAACGGCTTCCCCGTAACGATTATACGTCCGAGCCACACCTACGACGAAAGAAGCGTACCCTTGGGCGTACATGGTAAAAAGGGCAGCTATCAGGTGCTTCGCCGTATGATGAGCGGCAAGCCCGTCATTATCCACGGCGACGGAACCTCGCTTTGGACTATGACCCATAACAGCGATTTTGCCCGCGCCTTCGTGGGGCTTCTCGGAAATATCCACGCTATAGGTGAGGCGGTACAGATAACCTCCGACGAAACGCTCACATGGAACCAGATTTACGGCGCAATAGCCGCGGCGCTCGGAGTTAAGCTTCACCCCTACTATGTGCCGTCCGACTTCCTCGCCGCCGTGAGTGATTACGACCTTTTAGGCGGGCTTATTGGCGACAAGGCAAATTCGGTTGTCTTCGACAATTCCAAGCTTCACCGCCTTGTACCGAGCTTCACCGCTGCCAAGCGCTTCGACCAAGGCGTAGCGGAATCGGTAAGCTACGTTCTTTCTCATACAGAGTGCCAAGCGGAGGACGCAGAGTTCGACGCGTGGTGCGACAGGGTAATCGTCGCTATGGAGAAGGCGAAAAGCGAAATACTAAAATAAGCGTATAAGAAAAGCCCGCTTAACGCGGGCTTTTTCATTTACTTTGATATGGGAAGAAGCATATGCGTCTGAGCCTTGTATTCCTCAAAGCCGGGCTTAGCCGACTGACGCTTCTCCGCTAATGGTATACTTACGAAGAAAAATAGACAGGTATTAAGCACCGCGCCCGTAAGGAGAAGCCACCGACCTCCGAGCACCGACACCGCCGCGAGCCCCACGCCCCACCACATAAGTATCTCGCCGAGATAGTTCGGGTGGCGCGAGTATTTCCAGAGCCCTTCGCGAATAAATCCGCCACCGCCAGCCTTGCGAAAACGGTGCATCTGCAAATCAGAAATGCCCTGAAGCAGCGCGGCAGAAATCGAAAGCAGGAAGAAAAGCACGCCGCCGATATTCATTTCCGCCTCGCTCTTGTAAACGCATACGGCGGGAAGCACGCAGGCGTAAACGACAAGGGTAGGAACAAGGTGAATGCCTATAAAGTTTATTATCGGGTACGCCTTGCCCGTCTGTTCGTTAAGCTGAGTGTAGCGCCAATCCTGATGCTCAAGCCCCTTAAAGGTATACGCCCAGTTCGCGGTGAGTCTCAAGCCCCAAAGGATAACCGCTATAAGCGGCAGCAGGCGCGTGGGAGTAAGAGGGTTATCCAGCGCGAAAGCCGTAAGTATAACTATAGGCTGAACGCTCCAGTAAGGGTCGTAGACCGAGGCGTTATTAAGCACCACGCTAAACACAAAAACAAAAACAGTCGCTGCAATATCTGCAAAAAGAAGGTTTAGCTTAAAGTCGAAAGGAAGAAATCGGTAAAGCTCTATTCCGAGCGCCGCCGCGAAAAGGTATATTGCCGCGAGTGCCGCAAAGCTCGCCGCGCGGCTCTGTTTAAGTCTCATAAACATTCCCTCAATATTGTATCTCTATTGCTTTTCGCGAAGCGAAGGCTTTTTACCTACCACCTGTTTTTATGTATTCTTTCGTCAAGCAAATAGGGCTTTTGTTCGTTATATTTCGCGTTTGGCGCGGGTCTTCCTATAGAAAGATAGCAGGGCATTACATATTCCTCTGGGCAGCCTAAAGCGTTCTTCACATACTGCTCCTCGTTTGCGAGCGGTATGCGAAGCGCCGTGGCGTATCCTTCCGCCGTAACGGCAAGTAGGATATTCTCTATACAGCACCAGATAGACGCAAAGGCGTTTAACGCCGAAAGATTAGCAGGTTTTAATAGCTCCCCGCTTTGTCGATAGAACGGAAGCAAAAGGCACGCGGAATTGCAGAGCATCTTGTACTGTTTCGGAATACCGTCAATGTACATTTTTCGCTGGATGGGGTCGTGAAGCTGCCAGTCGTCAAGTATCGCGTTTACCTCGCTCAACGAAAAGGTTTTCGGTATCTCCGATATTATCCTTGTTGTTTCGGCTTTGTCGGTAATAACGACGAAATGCCAGTCGCGCATATGGTCGTTTGTCGGCGCCTTCATTCCCGCGTCGATTATTCGTTTAATTGTTTCCTCGTCTATCGTTTCGTCTGTGAAGTCCCGTATTGTTCTGCGGGCGTTGACCGCTTCGTATAGGTCCATAAGCATACCTCT
>CAYWJF010000011.1:0-33253 GCA_964458545.1 uncultured Oscillospiraceae bacterium
AGCGGCTTTCGGACGCCGCGACGGGCGACTACAACGCGGGGCTTATCGCCACGGCTATGATAGTGACGAATGTCTTTTTAACCCTTGCGTCCTATGGAATGCGCGCGTATCAGGTGTCCGATATAAAGGACAAATACAAAAGCGGCGATTATGTTCTAAGCCGAGTTATCACCGTCGCGGCGGCGGTACTGCTCTGCGTTATCTACAGCCTTGTTATCGGTTATGCGGGCGAACAGTTTTGGTGTATAATGCTGTTTCTCGTTTATAAGCTTATTGAGGCGGTCACCGACGTTTTCCACGGCTTCTGCCAAAAAAACGAGCGTATGGATATTATCGGTATCTCCTACGCGGTGAGGGGCGTAGCAAGCGTAGCGGTCTTCTGTCTCGTCTTTTCGCTTACTAAGAACGTTAATTTTACCCTTCTTTTAATGACCCTTCTCTGCCTTGCGTTTAGCGCCGTTTACGATATAGCGCTTACAAGGCGCTTCTACCTTCCCGCCGAAAGAAGTAAGAACGGCGCGTGGCGGCTTTTACTTGAATGCCTGCCGCTTGCGGTATACGTCTTCCTTAATACGGCGGCGGCGTCTGTACCAAAGCTTGCGCTTGAGCGGCTAATGGGCACCGAGACGATAGGTGTATATAACCTCGTAAACTCCCCAGTGCTTATACTTCAAGTGGGGCTCGCGTTTCTCTTTACTCCGTTTATCACGACCTTTTCAAGCCGTCTGCGCGACAAGGACACGCGCGGCTTTTTAAAGATTTCGGCGCTAATCACCCTCGGCGTTTTCGCGGTGGGGATAGTTGGCATAGGCGGCGTGCTGCTGCTCGGGCGGTGGGGACTAACGCTTCTTTACGGCGCCGAGGTAGCAAGCTACAGCGGGCTTTTAGTGCCGCTTGTGGTCTGCACGGTGTTTACCTCGCTTACCCTCTTTTACTGTATGCTTTTAACTGTTCTTCGCGAGATGAAGGGGTTAATTATCTCCACGGCGCTCGCGATAGCGGTCAGCCTTGCGGTGAGCACCGCGCTAATTAACGCCTATGGAATGTACGGCGCAAGCTACGCTTCAATAATCTCGCTTATTGCCGAAACGCTCGCGCTCGCGGCGTTCGGAGTAATTAAGCTTAAAAAAACGCAAAGAGCCGATAAGAATAATGGAACTGAGAAACAGATATAAACAAGGACTGCGCGACGGAATACCAATAGCGCTCGGCTACCTTTCGGTTTCCTTCGCGTTCGGACTTTCCGCGGCGCGCGGCGGGCTTCCCGTCTGGATGGCGGTGGTTATCTCTATGACCAACCTCACCTCGGCGGGGCAGGTCGCGGGGCTGTCGCTTATTCTTTCCTCCGCCGCGCTTGTCGAGATGGCGGCGACCCAGCTTGTAATTAACCTTCGCTACGCGCTTATGAGCCTTTCCGTTTCGCAGAAGCTGCACGAGTCGGTAACGCGAGCCCAGCGGTTTTTAATAGGCTTCTTCGTTACCGACGAAATCTTCGCCGTGGCTACGAGCGGCGGCGAGGTAACGACAAGGTATATGCTCGGGCTCGGTACCCTGCCCTACATAGGTTGGGCGGCGGGCACTCTTCTCGGCGCGGCGGCGGGTTCGCTACTGCCCGAGGCGGTGATAAGCGCGCTCGGCATAGCTATTTACGGTATGTTCGTCGCTATAGTCGTGCCCGCCGCGAAGAAGGACAAAGCGGTACTTGCGGTGGTCGCGGTTTCGGTAGGCTTAAGCATACTGCTTCACTTCGTTTTTCCTGTAATATCGGCGGGCTTCGCTATCATAATCTGCGCGGTGGCGGCGTCGCTCTTCGGGGCGTTCTTCTTCCCCATTAAGGAGGCGGCGGTATGAGTACGGCGCAGTTTTTCGGGTATCTTGCCGTAATGGCGGGTGTTACATATTTAATAAGGGTTATACCGCTCGCGGTATTTAAAAAGAAGATAACGAGCGGCGCGGTAAGGTCGTTTCTTTACTACGTTCCCTACGCGGTGCTTTCCGCTATGACCGTTCCCGCAATCTTCTATTCCACGGGCTCGGTGTGGTCGGCGCTCGCGGGACTAATTGTTGCCGTGGCGCTCGCGCTTTTTGAAAAGAGCTTAATTACCGTCGCGCTTCTTTCGTGTCTCGCGGCATTTATTACGGAGAGATTTATTTAGAATGGCAACTGTTATAAGGGAAATGGACAAGCGGGACCTTTCTCGCGTCGCGGAGATAATGGCAGAAGGAGTAGAGGACGGCACCTCAACCTTCAGAAAGGTATGCCCCACGGCTGAGGAATGGGACGCGGGACACATAAAGAGCTGCCGCTTTGCTGCTGAGGTGGACGGGGTAACGGCGGGTTACTGCGCGCTTGCGCCCTACTCTACGCGCGTGGAATACGTCGGCGTAGGTGAGGTTTCCATCTATATAGCACGTGAATTTCGACACCACGGCTTAGGCGAGCTGCTGTTATCGGCGCTGATTAATGAAAGCGAGCGGCGTGGCTTCTGGTGCCTTACCTCAAACGTATTCGCGTCGAATTCAGCGAGCATGAAGCTCCACGAAAAGATGGGTTTTCGGCTTGTAGGCATACGGAAACGTTTGGCGAGGGATATCTTCGGCGAGTGGCAGGACGTGGCGATATTCGAGCGAAGGGTCGAGGAATAGCACTCCCATAAAATAGTCACAAAAAGAAGAACCTCGGCGAAGCCGAGGTTCTTCCAAGAGTAAAGCCGCACGAAAGTGCGGCTTTACTTATTTTTATAGTGTCCTTATCGCCTCAAGCGGCGAAAGCTTCATTGCGCGCGAGGCGGGCGAAATACCCGCAATCATTCCGACAAGCACCGCGAAGCCTATGCCCACAAGAGCGAGCCACGCAGGGATAACCGAAACCTCGCCTATCAGCTTGTTTATTCCGAACGAGAGCAGGAAGCTGAGCACTACCCCCGCGATTCCCCCGCCGAAGCCGATAAGTCCCGCCTCAACAAGGAACATAGAGCGTATGTTTTTAAGCGAACAGCCGAGCACCTTAAATATTCCTATCTCCTTGGTGCGCTCGAAGATGCTCATTAGCATAGTGTTAGTAATGCCTATAGCCGCGACTATAAGCGAAACGCTGCCGATACCCGCAAGGACATACTGTATCGTTTTCGACTGCTCCTGCATAGACTCAAGCCAGTCCGCCTCGCTATAAGCGTTAAAGCCCATATCGGTTATCTGCTTTTGCACGTCCTTAACGTTATCTATGTTGTCCACAAGCACATACGCTTGATTATAAACGAACGGAGTAATGGGCTTTCCGTTCTTGTCCGTCTGCTGGTTAGGCCACGGGTTCTTCTTAAAAATCTTCGTGAAGGTTTCCTTTACCGCGTCTATGTCCGCGAACATACTGTAATCGAACTCGGTCGCGCCGTAATCGGCGGTGGGGTCGCCCGTAACGGCGGCGATATCAAGCTGATACTTCTTCGCTGTATTCTCATAGTAGCCGTTCATATCGTAGTAGGCGTAAATCTGGTCGTTTTCAAGGTCTACGCTCGGCGCGGGGCGTTCACCGCTTTCGTCCTCGGCGTAGTAGAAGTATCCGCCGCCGCCCATTGAGCTCGGGTCGTAGAAGTTATAGCCTATCTCTTTTCCCACAAGGAAGCGAAGCGAATCGCCCTCCTTAAGCATTTCGCCCGAGATAATCGGCGGTTTCATAGCCTCCAGCATTTCAAGTGAAACGGCGTAGATATCGCCGTACGCCTCGTATTTGCCGGACTTCAACATTATGCCGAAATTGTATACGGGCGAAGCACAGGTAACGTGCTCCATAGCGGAGAAGCCCGCGACGGTGTCATCGGTAAGCTGCGGCGTGTCAGAGGAGTTTCCGCCGTCGTAGTAGTAGCCGCTGTTTACGGTAATCCTTGTAAGGGTCGCGCTGTTTTTAAGCTGTTGGGTGTAGGAGTAATCAAGCCCGATACCGAGCGACATCATTACCACGATAGACGCCGTGCCTATCATTACGCCGAGCACTGTAAGCGAGGTTCTTAGCTTTCGGCGAAGCAGGTTTCCGAGGCTGAACCTAATCAGCTCAAACCAGTTCATACATTAATATCCTCGCTGTTTTCGCTGTCAAGCAGCTCGCGGTCCAGCCGCAGCGCCTCCTGACGGTCCATATACTGTTGAAGCTTTTTCTTGTTCTTCTTTCTTATTGAAAGGAAGACGATAAGCCCGACAACCGCGAGAACAATAACAATAAGAATTATTAAGCCGAGCGGCAAACCGCCCGTCGGTTCCTCGATAGGCTCCTCAAAATAGGGGTCCTTCCCGCCGTAATCTATCCTTTCGGAAACGAATACGGAGCAGCTGTCGGTATAGGTGTAAACCTCGCCGCCCTCGTCCTCATAGGTGACGGTCATCTCTATCGAGCCCTCGCCTACACCGTTCGAGGCAAGGTAAAAGTCAATGTTGCCAGTAGAACCGGGCGCAATGTTACCGAGATAGTTTTCGCTGTCGGCAAAGATGCCGTTCGGGTCGGTGAACTTCACCGTTACGTTATAAATTGTGCCCTTGCCCGTGTTATTAATTTGTGACATTACGTTCAGCTCCTGTCCGAGGAAAACCTCGGTGGAGGAGGTCTGTATTGCCGTTACTTTAATTTTCGGCACCTGAGAAACTGGAATGGAGATGGTTTCCGTATCGTTCGCAAGCTCCTTCGCGCCGGGGTAGCTGTAGGAAATATTAAAGCCGACCGAATAGGAGCCGGGCGCCGCTTCGGACTTTGTATCAAGGTGGATAGACATAGTGGTGCTCGCGCCCGCGCCGAGCGAGTCGGCGAAGAGGGTGGAGGAGCCCGAAACAGGCACAAATGTGCCGTCGGAGTTAAGCTGAGCCTTAAGGTTAGAAACCGTAGCGGAAGAAGAGGTGTTCTTAAAGGTCACAAACAGCGTAAACGCCTCGCCCGCGATAACCTCCTTCGGACTTGTGCTGAAGCCCGTGACAATAATAGTCGGAACCTCCGAGCCCGAGGGCTCAGCCGTTTCCTCGGTAATGAGTACAGGCAGCGTCAGGGTCTGGGTTACCGTTTCGCCGCCAGCTTTGGAGTATGTAATTTCAAAGGGTATGTCGTAATAGCCGACCATAGCGTCTCCGCGGCAGCGAAGATTGTTTATTGAATAATAGCAGAATCCGCCGTTCGAAACAGTTTCGCTTTTCGACTCAAGGTAGTTAAGCTCAACGACCTCAAACGGAAAAACAGAAAGACTTGTGTTAGTGACCATTTCAAGAGAGGACACTGTGATGTCAGAGTCTCCGCTGATATTCTTAAAGCCGACCTTTGCGTTAAGGTATTCGCCCGCTTTTATGCGCGGCGTGCTCTCTATCGCGCCGTCGCCTGCATTGTGGTCGAGCACAAACGCGTCGACGGGCGTGGTGCCTGTACCACCGGCGCTCGCGCCGACAAACGGCACAAGGCTTAGTATAAGTACTAAAACGATAATTAACGATAAAGCTTTCTTCTTCATTCTTTTTCAACCCCGCTTGCTTTGGAATTTGTGTATTCTTCTTTAACTATCTTGCCGTCGCTGAGGTAGATAATTCTATCCGCCTTCTGCGCGAGCGTAAGGTCGTGGGTGACCATTACCACCGTCTGACCCGTTTTATTAACTATATTTCGCATTAGCGTCATTATTTCCGCGCCGTTCTTGCTGTCAAGGTTACCCGTCGGCTCGTCCGCGAAGATTATCTTCGGGTTTACGACAAGCGCCCTCGCTATGCCTACCCTTTGCTGCTGACCGCCTGACATTTGCAGTGGCAGATGGTCCTTGTGGGTAGCAAGCCCCACCACCGCGAGCATCTTGGTCGCCTTGCGTAACCGCTCCTCCTTGCCCATACCGCGGAAGGTCAGCGGAAGCGCCACGTTCTCGGTTGCGGTCATGGTGGGAATAAGGTTAAAGGACTGGAAGATAAAGCCGACGTGGTTTCTGCGGAAGGTGACGAGCCTTCCCTCGTCAAGCTCCTCAATATGCTCGCCCGAAATCACTATCTCGCCCGCCGATACGGGCTCAAGCCCCGCGAGTACGTTTAGAAGGGTAGACTTGCCCGAGCCAGAAGTACCCGTTATGGCGACGAACTCGCCTTTGTTTACCGAAAAGGTAACGCCCGCGAGCGCGTGAACGCTCGTTTCGCCCACACGGTAAATCTTATGTACTCTTTTGGCTTCGATTATACCCGCCATAAAAACCTCGACATTAAAATGTAAGGGCGCCGCAAAGCAACGCCCTAAAATTGCTTATATTATATAGTAGCACATTTCGTCGCATTTGTTGCAAGATTTTGACGAAAAAAGAAGTTTTTGAGACTAATGTATCTTATCTTCCTTGCAGTGGTACTCTACGCCACAGTCATAACGTACCTTTTCGGGCGGAAGCTCAAGCTTTTCGGGGTTTTTGAGCATCTCGTTAAGTACGCCGAACGCCATAGAATACACCGCGCCCGCACAGACGCGCTCGTCGATAGTGCAAGCCATAGGATAGACGTTTCTAACCTCTACCGTGCCGTCCCGCTTAAGGGTGGTTCGTGCTTCCTTGCGCCCCAAGCCGATAAATGCCGTAGAGGTGCCGAAGTTGTAGATATGGTGGTGAAGGGGGTTCATCTTAATCGACGCCATATTTGTTATCCAAAGGCTTGCGTGGAAAGGAGACGCGTCAACTATCGCACGCGGTAGAAGCCCTATTCTGTCGAGCCACATAAGGAAGCCGACGCCGACGGTAAGAAGCCCCGGAATGGAAATAAGTACGTGAGCCACCTTATCGGTTTTGTTTTCGTTCGAGACAACGCGGTTCTTTTCGATAGTGTCGTCTATCTTGCGCGCCACGTCGAAAACCGTGTCGGTGGGGTCAAAGTAAACCTTTACGGTGGTTTCAAGGAAGTCTGTCGCGCTGTTTATTTTAAGCATAGCGAAGGAAACGCAGAGCTCGTTCCTCGCGTAAAGCTTTTTGCCGACGACAAAGCGGTTGACCTCGGGATACTGGGATACCGCGCGGACATACGCCGCGAGAATAACCGCCATCTTTGAAAACTTAATTCCCTCGGCGTGCTTTTTTCTGACGTAGGAATCGAGTATCTCGCAGTCGGCGTACTGGGTGGTGTAGCAAAGCGCGTCTACGCGCGTGGGCATAATGTAGGGGGTAATTCTGGTGATAGGGTCTACGCCGTTTCCTACGGCGCGCCCGTCGCTTCTCTTTCCGAACATTTGCATTCCTCCTGTTGGCTGAAGGCGCAGATGCCGCGCGCCTTCGGCAGATACGAATAAAATAGCACTTTTACTCGTATTATGTCAATTTACATATAACATAAATATTTTTATGTATTTTGGGTAATATTCAATATTTCGTGTCGGGCGCGAATTTCTCGAAAATAATAGCGTCCTCGGTTTTCTTTAGCTCTTCAAGCCGTTCCTCGTTGCGAACGGTCCACATTACGGTGAGCGCGCCAAGCTTTTGAACAAGACGAAGCGAGCGGTTAACGTCCTCCTCGTGGTAGGCGATAAAGTTCGGGCGCGCTAAAACGTTAGAGAGCTGTTTGTCTATAGCGAGCGCCGCGACTGTCGGAATGGACCGCTTCCAGCGCCGCCAGCCGTTAACAAGCTGACCGCGTACAAGGTCGGGCGCGTTCTTTTTAAACCAGCGCACAACCATAGGGTGAAAGCTCTCGACGCAGTATACGCCGTGGTACTCACGAAGAAGCTTTAAAGTTGCTTCGCACACCTCGTAGTACCATTTGCAGTTGACGCCCTCCGCCTTTATTTCTACGATAAGCGGCTCGCGACCCGCGACGGTTTCAAGCACCTCGCTGAAAAGCGGAACGGTCTCGTCGCTATTAAAGAGCTTAATCTTTTTCGCCTCGTCGTAGCTTACCTCCCAGACCTTCTTATTTACGCCGCTTGAGCGTTTATAATCGTTGTCGTGGAAGACGATAAGCTTTTTGTCCGAGGTAAACTGAACGTCCAGCTCGCAGCCATAGCCCCTTTGCATAGCCGCTTCAAAGGCGGGCAGGGTGTTTTCTGGGCGAGCGGTTTCGTTATCGTAAAAGCCGCGGTGGGCGTAGTTTCTCTTCGCGAACGCGGAGCGCGCCGCCTTGCTTGCGGGAGCGGGATAAATCATAAAGAAATAGATAAGGATAAGAGCCGCGATAATAATTAAAGCAATAATCATAATGCACCTCGTTACTATTTTAGAAGTCTGTCCGCTAAAAGAACAAGCGATTGGGTTTTGCCGTCCGAGATTTCGCCCGACATCACACGCCTGACCGCCTCACTCAACGGAAGCTTGTAGCAGCTAAGAAATTCGTCCTCGTCGAGCTTCTGCTCGCCCGCGGTAAGACCCGTGGCAAGGTAGAGGTAAAGTATCTCGCTACAGTAACCGGGCGAGGGATAGCTTTCCGCTACGCGGACAAGGCTTTTTGCCGAAAAGCCCGTTTCCTCCTTAAGCTCGCGCGCGGCGGTAAGGTCGGGGTTCTCGCCTTTCTCAAGCTTTCCCGCGGGAAGCTCGGTTAAAGTCTTCATAAACGGGTAGCGGAACTGGTCAACGAGATAAATATTTCGTTCGTCGTCCACCGCCGCGATACAGACACCGCCATTGTGCACCACCACCTCGCGAGAAGCAAGTCTTCCGTTGGGAAGCAGCGCCGTGTCGCGCTTCGCCGTAAAGACCCTTCCCTCAAACACTGTCTCGCTCGAGCGGGTTTTCTCCGAAAAATCCATAAAAGCACCTCGATTTTATAGGGCAAGTATACCACAATTCGAATGATTGTTGAATACGCTCCATATAAATTAAGAAAGGAAATAGGAGGAAGCGTATGACGAGCATTTACGAAAACCCCGAGCGTGCGGGCGAGGCGGAGATAAACGAGCGTATCATCGCGATACAGAAGCGCTACCCTTTCGTGAAAATAGTACAGGCGGGGCGCTCAGTCTGTGAAAGACCAATCTACGCGCTGACGATAGGCGCAATGAACGCGCCCGCGATATTTGTGGGCGGAACGCACGGAATGGAATGGGCGTCGGTGCTGACAACTTTGCGCTTGTGCGAGGATATGGCGACGCTCTATTCAAAGCGCGGCGCGTATTTATATGGAATAACCGTCTCGGAGGCGCTTTTACATAGAGGGGTCGTTTTTTTGCCGCTGCTCAATCCCGATGGGTACGAGCTAAGGCGGCGCGGACGGGCGGCTCTCGCCGCCCGCGCGCGTACGCTCTCGCGCTTCCCCGACAGCGACTTCCCCTACTGGCAGAGTAACGCGCGAGGCGTTGACCTTAATCGGAACTTCGGCGCCTCCTTCTGGGAAGCGCGCCGCGCCGCCGCGGAATACGGGGTAGTGCGCCCCTCGCCTACCCGCTACGGAGGACCGTTCCCCTTTAGCGAGCCCGAAAACCGAGCAGTAAAAAAGCTTATTGCCATGACGCGCCCGCGCGCCCTCTTTTCGCTGCATTCGCAGGGCGAAGAGATTTACTGGCGGTACGGCGCGAATATGCCGAAGGAGAGCGAGTACATAGCAAAGACACTCGCGGCGCTCACGGGCTACAAGCTCTGCGAGCCCGTCGCCGTCGCCCTCGGCGCGGGACTAAAGGACTGGTTTATTAAGAAGTACAACCGCCCGGGGTTTACGATAGAGCTTGGTCGCGGCACAAACCCACTGCCCTACTCGGATTTTGAGAATATCTACGCGAAAGTTAAGCGTGCGCTTCTTGTAGCGGCAATAATGTAAAAAGAAAAAAGGGAAGTTACAGAAAGACAAGCAAATGTAAAGCGGAAGACTCGCTTCCGCTCGGCTCGTTTTGAGCCGCAACGGTCTGCTTTGTTCCGTAACGCAGACCGCGTTTTATTAAAGACAGAGAGGGGTGCGCCCCTCTCCGACACCTCTCCCGTAGGGGGATTTACAGAAAGATAAGCATATGTAAAGCGGAAGACTCGCTTCCGCTTTACCGAAAAGAAGAAAAAGAACAAAGAGCGATTCAATAAAGAAAAGCAACATTCTGTATCTTCGTCGGAAAGTGTAAACAAATCTTCCGTGGTAATAGTATATGCAGACCGCCGCCGCGTAATTCCTACGCGGCGGCGGAAACTTTTTCCTCTATTCGTTTCTGTTAAGAAGGTCGTGCTTTATGTTCCAAAGCTTCATTGAAAGGTCAACATAGTAGTTATGTGGGTTCTCGAAACGCTTAACCTCGTCCCAAAGGGTGTCAAGCTGGGCGGCGCAGTAGTCGCGTATCTCCTTTACGCTCGGCTCGTTGTAAACAAGCTCGCCTTGCTTAAAGATAGGCACAAGCAGCTCTTTTGCCGTAAAGTCGGTGACCGTCTTCTTCTTCCATGTGTATACGGGGTCGAAGAGGATAAGCGGCTTAGTGGTATCCAATACCTCGTCGTGGACGCAGATATAGTCCGCTATCGCCTTGCCCGTCGAGTTTTCGTAAAGACGGTAGACCTTCTTGAAGTGGGGCGTTGTTATCTTCTGTACGTTCTCGCTTATCTTTATCTTCGGTATAATGTTGCCTTTGTCGTCCTCGACGGCAACAAGCTTGTAAACGCCGCCGAAAACGGGGTCGCTCTTCGCGGTTATCAGCCGCTCGCCCACGCCGAAGGAATCTACGGCACCCTTCTGGTTTATTACGTCGCGGATAATGTTTTCGTCCAGCGAGTTGCTCGCGACTATCTTGCAGTCGGTAAGCCCCGCGTCGTCCAGCATCCTTCTTGCCCGTTGTGAAAGGTAGGCGATATCGCCAGAATCTATGCGGATGCTGCATTTTGTAATGCCGAGCTCCTTGAAAACGCGAATAGCGTTCGGCACGCCGCTTTTAAGCACGTTGTAGGTGTCCACAAGGAGCGAGGCGTTGCCGGGATATATTTCGCAGAAGGTTTTAAAGGCGGTGTATTCGTCGTCGAAAAGCTGTATCCACGAGTGCGCCATAGTGCCAAGCGCAGGGATATCGTAGAACTTGTCGGTGAGGGTGCAGGAGGTACCCGCGCAGCCCGCTATATACGCCGCGCGCGCTCCATAAAAGGCGGCGTCGGAATTCTGGGCGCGGCGTGCGCCGAACTCCATTATCGCGCGTCCCTCGGCGGCGCGTACAATGCGGCTTGCCTTGGTCGCTATAAGAGACTGGTGGTTAAGACAGAGAAGCACGAAGGTTTCGGCTATCTGCGCTTGTTCAGCGTCGGCGCGAACGGTCAGTATCGGCTCGCCCGGGAAGATAGGCGTGCCCTCGGGCATAGCCCATACGTCGCCCTCAAAGCGAAAGCTCTCAAGGCTTTTCAGCCACTCCTCGCTAAAGGCGTTCTTTGAGCGCAGATACGCGATATCGTCCTCGTCAAAGCGCAGGTTCTTAATGTAATCTATTACCTGCGTGAGCCCCGCCGCAATCGCGAAACCTCCGTTATCGGGAACGGTGCGGAAGAAGACGTCGAAGTAGACCTTCCTTTTGCCGTAGCCCGAAAGGTGGTAGCCGTTAGCCATGGTATATTCGTAGTAATCGCAAAGAAGAGTAAGGTTGTTTTTATCCATTACAAATACCTTCTGAAAAATGTTATTTTGTGCCTATATTATCACACAAAGCCGATTAATATGCAAATAATTGAATGCAAAACGCAACAAATCTGCTAAAGAAGCAAGCGCCGCGCTTGCCCAAATAAGGGTATTATAGTCACCGATAGCGGCGCAAAATAGAAGCAAATCAAAAAGTAAATGCTATATTTAAGCAATAAAGTATTACCTATTTAATATGTACTTCGTGAAAAAAGTATGTTAAAATAATAAAAATGACGCTTTTGAAGAGCGTCTTAATTAACGACGGTGACGACTTATGAATATTCTTGAAAAAATTAAAGACGCGGAGCTGACGGCGGCTAAGGTAAAGAGCGACGCCGTTTCTAAAGCCCGCGCGAAGGCGCGCGAAACGGCGCTTGACGCGGAGAAGGCGGCGAAAGAAATTACCGACAAGGCGGACAAAAACGCCGAAGCCTCTCGTGACGCGGCAAAAAAGAAGGCTGCGGATATGGCGGCTGAATTCATAGCCGAAGAGGGCGAAAAGGACAAGGCGTTTATTTCCGACGCGAACAAAAACTACGATAAGGCTGTTAAGTTTATTGTCGGTGAGGTGCAGAAGCTATGATTGTTCCTATGAAAAAGGCAACAATTTACGCTCTTAGACGCAACCGCGGCGAGATACTCGCTTGCCTGCAAAAGGCTTCAATAATGATGATTCGCGAAAGCGACGGTACGGTTAAGGACGAAGCGCTCGACAGGGTTCAGTCCTCGCTCGCGGACGCGAAGGAATCACTCGGCTTTGTGAACAAGTACCGTGGCAAGAAGGGAATGTTCGGCGACACGCCGAAGGCGACCTTCGAAGAGCTTACGGCGGACAAGGAGAAGGAAGAGGAGCTTTGCGAAGAGGCGCGGCAGATTAAAAACGAGATGGCTCGCGTTGAAAGCGACATTTCGGTACTAAAAAGCCGAGTGGAGCAGTTAGCCCCTTGGCTTCCGCTAAAGATAGCGATAAGCGAGCTTCGCGATACGAAGACCTCGCGCGTAAGAACGGGCTATATTCCCTTTCAGACAACCACCGCTTTTACCGACGGCATAGAGGAGATAGGCGCTTATACCGAGCTTCTCGGTACGTCGGCGGGAACGAACGCCGTACTTGTGGTTTACCATAAAAGCGACGAGGAGCAGATTGTAGCGCTTGAAAAGTCGCTTGGCTTTATTGAAGCGGCGCCACCCTCCGAAAAGGGAACGGCGGCGGACGAGGCGGCGCGGCTTGAAAAGGAGATAGCGGCGCAGAAGGAGAAGCTAACTAAGCTTTCCGAGGACGCGAAGGCGCTAAGTGATAACGCTGAGTCGTTGGAGCTGCTTTACGACAAACTCGGTACCGACGCGGAAAGACTCGCGACCCCCTACGGTCAGACTGAAGCGACCTTCTTCATTCAAGGCTGGTTGGAGGAGGACCGCGAGAAGGAGCTTGACGAGATACTCAAGGGCGCGGGCGTTGTATATGAGCTTCAGCTCGAGGAGCCCGAAAAGGACGAAAAAGCGCCGACACAGACGAAGAACAAGCGGCTTGTTACCCCGTTTGAAACGCTTACGGATATGTACAGCCGCCCGAATCCGCTTGAGGGGGTTGACCCCACGCCCGTAATGGCGCCGTGGTACTGGCTAATCTTCGGTATGATGATGGCAGACGCGGGCTACGGTGTGGTAATGGCTTTACTCTTCTTTGCGTTCCTAAAGCTTAAGAAGCCGAAGGGTGAGTTCGGAAAGCTTGTTAGGGTGCTTATGTACGCGAGCGTTACGACGGCCTTCTGGGGTGTAATGTTCGGCAGCTACTTCGGCGCGGAATGGTTTAAGCCGATACTGTTCACCCCGCTTTACAACCCGATACCGATGATGATAATGTGCTTCGTTATTGGCGCGGTGCATATCTTCGTAGGGCTTGTGATGAACGCGATAAAACAGTTTAGGGCGGGCGACGTGGTCGGAGGTATCTTCGACAACATAAGCTGGATAGTGCTTATAACGGGCGCGGGGCTTCTGTTCCTTCCCGCCACGGCGACAATCGGCAAAGTTATGGCGATTGTCGGAGCCGCGATGATTGTGCTTATGAGTAAGCGCGATACTTGGAACCCATTAAAACGCTTAAGCGGCGGACTGCTTTCGCTTTATAACGTAACAGGCTATGTCAGCGATATACTTTCCTATTCGCGAATACTCGCGCTAATGATGTCCTCGGCGGTGGTCGCGATGGTTATGAATATGCTTGCGGGAATGGTGCAGTCCACCTCCTCGCCTGTTATGACGGTGATAACCTTTATCCCGTCGCTTGCGATATACATTGTAGGTCACGTTTTCAACCTCGCGATGGGTCTGCTTTCCGCTTACGTCCACGCGAGCCGCCTACAGTATATAGAGTTCTACGGTAAGTTCTACGAGGGCGGCGGTTATCAGTTTAAGCCGCTTTCGGTTAACGCGAAATACACGGAAATAAAATAATTAATAAACTCTTTGGAGGTAAAACAGAATGTTCTCAGAAGGTATTGTTCTTGCAGTTCTCGGCGCGGCGATAGCCGCTATTCTCTGCGGTATAGGCTCCGCATACGGCGTTAGCGTCGCTGGACGCGCGGCGGCGGGCGTTGTCGCTGAAAACCCCGAGCTTTTCGGTAAGCTCCTTGTTATCCAAGCGCTCCCCGGCACACAGGGCATCTACGGCTTCCTTACCGCGGTTATGGTAATGATTAAAACAGGTATCCTCGGCGGCGGAGCGGCAGACCTTACCGTTGCGCAGGGCTGGGAATTCTTCGCGGCTTGTCTGCCCATCGCGGTAGCGGGTCTTTTCTCGGCGATATATCAGGGCAAGGTCGCTGTTTCCGCCATTCATATGACGGCGAAGCAGCCCGACGCTTCCGCTCGCGGCATTACAATGACCGCGCTTGTTGAAACTTACGCCATTCTTGCTCTTCTTGTTTCTATTCTTATGATTCTTATCGGTATACAGGTCTAAGCGGCGAATATCCTAAAATTATTCTCGAAAGGAAGGGATACCCGTTGGCTGAAACCAAAATCATCGACGCAATAATCGGCGACGCGAAAGCGGAAGCCGAGGAGATACTATCGAGCGCGGGCGAGGAAGCGAAAAAGACGGTTGAGTGCGCTAAGGAAGCGGCTCAGCAGCGCGCTTCCAAAATCGCCGACGCCGCAAAGGCGGAGGGCGAGGAGATTGTTCGCCGCGCCATGCTTGTAGCGAAGCTTGAAGCGCGCAAAAACTCGCTCGCTTCGCGACGCGAGTTGCTCGAAAAAGCGTTCGAGGACGCTTTTTCGGAGCTGAGCCGCCTTGAGGGGCAGCAGTACGCCGAGCTTATCGCAAGGCTTGTGGTAAACGCGGCGGAAACAGGCACCGAAACGGTTGTAACGCCTGAGGATACCTATGAGCGGTACACGAAGCCTTATATAGGCGGAAAGACTATGCTCGAATACCTCAACGCCGCGCTTGAAAAGGCGGGCAAAAAGGGTGCGCTAAAGCTCGGAAAGCCCGCGAAGATAGCGGGCGGCGTAACCCTCGTCGGCGAAATAGCGGACATAGGCTGTTCCTTCGGTTCGCTTATTGCCGCTTTTAGGGAAGAACACGAAACCGAAGTGTCAAAGCTTCTCTTTGGCTCGGAGGAATAGCTATGCCCTCTGACAACTACCCCTTCGCCATTGGGCGAATAAAGATAATTGAAAACTCGCTTTTAGGAGACAGTAAGCTTTCGCGGCTAAGCGAGCTCGGCTACGCCGAGGCGCTAAAGCAGCTTAACGACTGGGGCTTTTCGGCGGAATATCCCGACAAGACCGACGTTGACGCGCTTATAGACTACCGCCGAAAGGATATCCGTAATACCGTCTTCGACCTTACGCCGAACGAAGGGCTTACCAACCTCTTCTGGCTTGAGTTTGACGCTATTAACCTTAAGCTGTTCTTGAAATCGAGGCTTCTCGGCGGAAGCGACTTGGTAGACGCGTCCACCCTTACGGGCGGCGTGTTTGAGCCTACGCTTATTCGTGACTGCGTAGATACCAAGAAGTACGAGCCGCTCGGCGAGCCGCTTGCGACGAGTATGAACGAGCTTGAAAAGCGAATGAAGCTCTCAAACGACCCACGCGTATTAAGCGCGCTTGTCGATAGGGCGATTTTCGGCTATATCTTCGACACGCTTAAAAGCAATAAGAACGCCTTTTGTCTTGGTTACTTCAAGAAAAAAGCGGACTTCACGAACGTAACGAGTCTGCTTCGCGCCCGCGCGCTAAAATGGAGCGCCTCAGAGCTTTCCGATATGCTTATTGAGGGTGGCTCTATTGACACTAAGACGGTGCTTTCAGGGCTTGAAGCGCCAGCGGATAAGCTTCCGAAGCTTTTTGGCGGCGCTGAGAACGACGGTGAGATAAAAGCGGCGCTCGCGGTATACAATACGGGCTCGGTAAACGCCGCCGCGGAGCTTTTAGAGCGATATCTGCTTGAAACGGTCAAGGAGGAGCGCAACGATTCCTTCGGAATAGGACCGATAGCAAACTACCTGTTAACGGGTGAATACGAATGTAGGGCGCTTCGCAGAATGTTCGCGAAAAAACGCGCCGCGAAAACGGCATAACGAAAGGAGAACGTAAGCTTGGCTGAAAATAAAATAGCGGTCATAGGCGACAGAGACTCCGTTATGCTATGGGGCGCGCTCGGAGCCGAAACGGTCTACGCGACCGAGGAGCGGGAGATTGAACGCGCCGTTCACCGTCTTGCGCGCGAGGGCGCGGCAGTAATTTATATTACCGAGCAAGCGGCAAAGAAGGCGGCGGAGGCGATAGCTAAGTATAAAACCGAGGCGTTCCCCGCAATTATTCCCATACCGAACCGCGACGGAACAAGCGGAGTGGGAATGCAAAATATAAAGGATAACATTGAAAAGGCGATAGGCGCCGATATCCTGTTTGAGGAAGAGGAGAACTCTTAACATGACTGAACAAAAAACAAATGCCGTAATCGAAAAGGTAGCGGGTCCGCTTATCGTGGCGTCGGGGCTTGAGGGCTGCCAGATGTACGACGTGGTTCGCGTCAGCGAGAAGCGGCTTATCGGCGAGATAATAGAGCTTCGCGGCGGTCGCGCGTCAATACAGGTTTACGAGGAGACGGCGGGTCTCGGACCCGGCGAGCCCGTTTTCACAACGGGAGAGCCGCTCTCCGTCGAGCTTGCCCCCGGACTTATCGGCGGCATCTATGACGGAATACAGCGCCCGCTTGAGGTTATATATGAGCAGGTCGGCAACCGCATAACCCGCGGAATAGACGTACCGAAGCTCCCGCGCGACAAGAAGTGGGCGTTTAAGCCAACGGCTGAGGTTGGCGCGGCGCTTAAGGGCGGCGACGTTCTCGGTATCGTTGAGGAAACCCCCGCCGTAACGCAGAAGATAATGGTCCCTCCCGCGTTTTCGGGAACCCTCGAATGGATATTCGAGGGCGAGGCGACGATAGAGGAGCCCATAGCTAAGCTAAAGCTTTCTGACGGCACGATAAAAGAGGTAGCGATGCTTCAGAAATGGCCTGTCCGTAAGGGACGCCCGTTTGAGGAGAAGCTTCCTCCGAACGAGCCGATGATAACGGGACAAAGAACGATAGATACCCTCTTCCCAATTTCTAAGGGCGGCGTGGCGGCTATCCCCGGACCCTTTGGCTCGGGCAAAACGGTGGTACAGCACCAGCTTGCGAAATGGGCGGACGCTGACATTATCGTTTATATCGGCTGCGGCGAGCGCGGCAACGAGATGACCGACGTTCTTATGGAGTTTCCCGAGCTTAAGGACCCGCGCACGGGGCTTCCGCTTATGACAAGAACGGTGCTTATCGCGAACACCTCGGATATGCCTGTCGCGGCGCGCGAGGCTTCTATTTACACAGGAATAACTATTGCGGAGTACTTCCGCGATATGGGCTACAAGGTAGCCATAATGGCGGACTCCACCTCCCGCTGGGCGGAGGCTCTTCGTGAAATGAGCGGACGCCTTGAGGAGATGCCCGGCGAGGAGGGTTACCCCGCGTACCTTTCGAGCCGCCTTGCGGAGTTCTACGAAAGAGCGGGCATAGTCAACTGCCTCGGCAGCGACCACCGCGTAGGCGCAATTACCGCTATCGGCGCGGTATCCCCTCCCGGCGGCGATACCTCCGAGCCTGTCTCGCAGGCGACCCTTCGTATAGTTAAGGTTTTCTGGGGGCTTTCCGCCCAGCTTGCCTATAAGCGTCACTTCCCCGCCATCGACTGGCTTACAAGCTATTCGCTATATAAGGACACTATGTGCGAATACTACGACAGAAACGTCGGACCCGAATGGTCGTCTCTTGTAAGCACGACGATGACGCTGTTACAGGACGAGTCGGAGCTTGAAGAGATAGTAAGGCTCGTCGGCGTAGACGCGCTGGGCTTTAAGGACAGGCTTAAGCTGGAAACGGCGAGAAGCATTCGCGAGGATTATCTGCACCAGATAGCCTTCCACGAGGTAGACACCTACACAAGCCCCGCGAAGCAGTACGGAATGTTAAAAACAATTATTCATTGGCACGATAAAGCGAACGAGGCGCTCGACAAGGACGTGGCGTTCAGCAAGATTACATCAATGGCTGTTATTGAAAAGATAGGTCGTATGAAATACATTATCGAGGACGAGGTCGAAAAGAAGATAGGCGACATCAACCGCGAGATGGACGACGAATTCGCGCAGCTAATGGGAGGCGAAGAGGACTATGCGTAAGGAATATAAGACAATCCGCGAGGTCGTAGGTCCCCTTATGCTCGTGGACGGCGTGGACGGCGTAAAGTACGACGAGCTTGTCGAGATAGAGCAGGAGAGCGGCGAGATACGCTTCGGTAAGGTGCTTGAGATAAATAATGACAAAGCGCTCGTTCAGCTCTTTGAAAGCTCGCAAGGGCTTCGTATATCAACGAGCAAAACCCGTTTTCTCGGTCACGGCACCCAGCTTGCGGTTAGCCGCGATATGCTCGGGCGCGTTTTCGACGGAATGGGCAAGCCTATTGACGGCGGCGTAGAGATTATCCCCGACAAGAAGCTTGATATAAACGGCTCGCCCCTTAATCCCGCGGCGCGTGACTACCCCGCCGAATTTATTCAGACGGGCGTTTCCGCAATCGACGGACTTAATACCCTCGTTCGCGGACAGAAGCTGCCCGTGTTCTCGGGCTCGGGTCTTCCCCACGCCCAGCTCGCCGCGCAGATAGCGCGTCAGGCTAAGGTTTTAAAGTCAGACGAAAAGTTTGCGGTGGTCTTCGCCGCGATAGGTATTACCTTTGAGGAAGCCGATTTCTTCATCAGCGATTTCAGAAAGACGGGCGCTATCGAGCGCGCGGTTCTCTTTATGAACCTTGCGAACGACCCCGCCGTAGAACGTATAGCGACCCCGCGTATGGCTATAACCTGCGCGGAATACCTCGCGTACGAGCTCGGTATGCACGTGCTTGTCATTCTAACGGATATTACAAACTACGCCGAGGCGCTGCGTGAGGTTTCCGCCGCGCGTAAGGAGATACCCGGTCGCCGCGGATACCCCGGCTATATGTACACCGACCTTGCGTCGCTCTACGAAAGAGCGGGAAGAATTAAGGGCAATGCGGGCTCTATTACCCAAATACCTATACTTTCAATGCCTGAGGACGACAAGACCCACCCGATACCCGACCTTACGGGTTATATCACCGAAGGACAGATTATCCTCTCCCGCGAGCTATACAGAAAGGGGCTTACGCCTCCTATCGACGTGCTTCCCTCACTTTCCCGCCTTAAGGATAAGGGCACGGGAAAGGGCAAAACCCGCGAGGACCATTCCGATACAATGAACCAGCTTTTCTCGGCGTACGCCCGCGGCAAGGACGCGAAGGAGCTCGCCGTCATCCTCGGTGACGCGGCGCTAACCCCCGTAGATAAGCTCTACGCGGAGTTCGCGACCCAGTTCGAGGAGCGGTATGTTTCGCAGGGCTACACCACCAACCGTTCTATCGAGGAGACGCTCGACCTCGGCTGGGAGCTTTTAAAGATTCTTCCTCGCAGCGAGATGAAGCGTATACGCGACGAGTATCTTGATAAGTACTGGCCCGTCGAGGCAAAGAAGGATACGGAGGCATAAAGCATGCCCAAACAGATTAACCCGACGCGAATGGAGCTTACCCGCCTTAAAAAGCGGTTAAAGACCGCCGCGAGAGGTCACAAGCTTTTAAAGGATAAGCGCGACGAGATGGTACGCCGCTTTATCGAGATAATTAAGCGCAACAAGGAGCTACGCGAGGAGGTAGAACAGAAACTCTCCGCGGCTATGGGGCGCTTTGCGGTAGCGCGCGCCGAGATGGGCAACGCCGCCGTTGAAGAGGCGCTTATCTATCCTGTTCGCACAGCGGAGCTAAAAACGGGGCTTAAGAACATTATGAGCGTGGACGTGCCGACGATTAAGCTTATTTCCGACGGCAACGAGTCGGTAGAGCTTCCCTATGGCTTCGCGTTCACCTCAAGCGAGCTGGACGGCGCGGTGCTTGATTTGGCTTCGTTACTGCCGCTTCTAATCGAGCTTGCGGAGGTCGAAAAGTCCTGCAATATGCTCGCTGACGAGATTGAAAAAACCCGTCGTCGCGTAAACGCCTTAGAGCACGTAATGATACCTGAAATGGAACAGCAGATTAAGTACATTACAATGAAGCTTGAGGAGAACGAGCGCGGCACAAAGATACGCCTAATGAAGGTAAAGGAAATGCTTCAAGAGGCAAAATAAACAAGCAAAAAGAAAGGGCGAGCCGACAGGCTCGCTCTTTTTCTATATAATCATTGTGAAATCAGCCTATTGCCTTTCTTCCCGTAACCGCCGTGCCAAGCGCGTCCGCCCAGCTTTCGGTGTAGCACGCGCCGTAGGTCAGGTGCTTTCTTTCGCGGTACTTCTGGAAGTAAGGTATCGTGCCCCATATGGTGGAGGGAATGCCAATAATAATCAGGTATAAAGGTCCGAGCATAAGAGACTGGAAGGTGTGCCCATATTCGTGCACCGCCATTCTGTCGCAAAGGGTCTCGTCCGCTTCACCGTCCGCGTCTTTATAGCTGCTTTTAAAGCTTCCCGCCTTTGTACGCTTCGGGTCGCTCGTGAAGGTAAAAAGCCCAAGCGAAATGCCGCTAAAGCTATTCCAGCGGGTCATTATACTGCCGCCGTAAAACTCGTGCGGCTCTTTTATATTAACAAGGAATAGGATAAGCCCTAATACAGTCTGCGGCAATCCCCATGTGCATTGAAGAAGTATGTAAAACGGATACCACCATTTAAACCTCATCTTTCTCGCCTCTCAGTCTATCGGCTCGTCACGGATAAAGTCGCCCTCGATAAAGAAGGTCGCCGTCTTGCCCGTGAACTTAATAAGCGCGAAGTTTTCGTCATTTACTCCGTTCGGGAAGTAGGGGCGCATCCACTCGGTCCAAAGGCGTTCCTTTTCCGCAAGGTCGTCAACTATTTCGGCTGTTCCCGTAAGGGTGACGCTGTCTGGCGCGAGGAAATAGCATACGCTCGCCTTTGGGTTGGTTTTTAGGTGGCGCACCTTTGTGCCGTCAAGACCTGTTGAAAAAAAGATGTCCTTGTAGCTGTCGCGCCCTATTACGCCCAGCACGCAACTGCGCGGAAAGCCGTCCTCAGAAACTGTAGTAAATACCGCGTCGTTGCATTTCTGTAACATTGCTAATGCCTTGCTTTGAAATTCCTCTTTTGTCATTTTAATTCCCTCTTTAAAAAATTTTATAGTGTAAGAAAAGTAAACTTAGCGCATGGTTGCGCTCTTAGAAAGATACTTGTTCCTTGTGGCAAGACCGCCACGAATATGCCGTTCCGCCTTATTATAAGCGAGCACCGCCTTACAGCTTCGCCAAAGCGTAGGGTTTATCCGCCGAAGCCGCCGAGTAATATCGTTATGTACCGTAGATTTACTTACCGCGAACCTCTTTGCCGCGCCCCTTACGGTGTCGCCCGTTTCTACAATATATCTCGCTATAAGCTCCGCGCGCTCAGCAAATTCTTCCATTCCCCTTCACCTTTCATAATTACAGCTTGTTCAATAGTATTCAAGCGTATGAAAGAATAGAAGAGGAAAGAAAAATCTTATTTTCCGAAATCCTCGCGCAGCTGCGCAAGCGCCGCGGAGTTGCCTACAGCTTCGAAAGAAAGCTCGCTTCCGCCGTTGTCAATAACCATATAAAAGCCGCCTGAGCCGTCAAAGAAGCCCACGAGATTGTCGCTGAACATCGACGAAAACTCATTTATAAAGAAATCGTCGGTTTTATAAACATAAATAAAGTCAACCTCCTGTTCGCGCAGATATTCAGAAAAGTTCGCTCGGTTGGCGCGTATGCCGTACGGAGGCATATCAGCGTCGGCGGTTTCCATTGGTACGAAGTAACCGCCGCCGAAGGTCTTAACAACGTAGGCGGGCTGCATAGCGTAGTTATAAACAAACCATTCTCCGCCCGAGGATTCCTGACAGATGAAGTAGATACGGTCGTCCACAGAAAGCTCTTTGCAGAACTTGCCAGCGGTATTTTCAATATATTCGCGTATTTCGTTTTTGCCAGCGTTTACCTTCCAGCTCGTAAATACATATTGGTCGGGGTGTACAGGGCAAAAATAGAAGTGTGCTACCATAAGAAGCGCGCAGGCGCCTGTTCCGAGCAGAAGCGTAAAGCGTTTCCAGAAGGGCTTTGTTATCTCGAACATACAAACGCCGAAGGAAACAAGCATCCAGCCAAAGACGTGACTTGAGATATACCGTCCGAATGAGATAAGGTCGTGCGTTTCAGTATGATAAAAAATTGCGGCGTAAAGGTACGCCATAAAGACATAGTAGAGTGCGAAACCGCAGAGCATAAGAAAGCTCATTAGCGAAGTACGGAGTATCTGCTTTTTGGATTTCGTAAAGAGCGAAACGATAATAGGAAGAAGGGAAAAGAGAATTATCATCTCAAGCATTGTTCCCACGGTATAAAGCTGTCTCGTGGGTATCTCTGCTATCATCTTGCTGAGAATAGTGTTAAAGTAGGGGTCTTTTCCCGTAAATATTTCAAGTGCGGAATACTCGTAAAACACCTCTACACGCGGAATGTGGGTTACAGTATTAAAGTGAAGGGTCCACATAAGGTAGCTTGCTATATTGGCTACATACAGAAGTAACGGGTACACGAGCAGAAGAAGCTTCGACTTTTTGTTAAAGAGAGTGTCTGTCGGGTAACGCTTGAAGAGCACCATATCCGCCGCTATAACAGTTGCCGCAATAAGTCCGAGAGCAAGGCCAACGTCCTTCGTTAACGGCAGCAGCATAAGCCCTAAAAGCACCGCGACGAACTTCGGAAGTCCCCTTGTTTCGTCGCTGAAATATATGAGTAGCGGCGCAGCGAAGACGTAGCCCAAAATATAATCAGCGTAGCTTGTGCAGTAGGCGACAAGTCCGTCGAGTGACCACCAAAACAGATAGATGCACGCGAGCGAGAAGAAGGAGGTAACGATTATAGAAATGGGCTTTTTCCAGTCAAGCCTCGAAAAGAAAATTGTCATTACAGCCATCTCGATAATCGCGTAGGCCAAATAGACCTTATACTCTGCAAACACACCGCCGAAGAACTGGATAAAGAAGCTGAAAACCGAAAGCGCGGGCGGGTAGGAGATATTTATCATGCTGCTTTCAAAAAGGGTGTAAAGCTGGCGGTGCTCAAACACATTCTTCGCCGCCGTGCCCCAAAATGAAAACTCATCCCAAACAAGGAAGGACGCATCCTCCGCCTTAAGGGCAAAGAAGAAGAAGATGCAAGCCACCGCAAAAAATGCTATACCGGGCGTTAAAAATGCCTTGAGGTTTGCGCCGAGCTCCTTTCTTTTCATATAGAAAACATAAACGAGCGAAAAAATCGCGAACGCGAAAACCGCAAGACCCGCGACATACAAAAGATTAAGTATTCCACAAAGGCACATAAATATTGTTAACCCTGCGACGGTAACAAACGGTGTTATTGCGCTGTTAAGCTTAAAGCGTACGCATAAAAACATACTAATCGCAAGGATTGCGATAAGGCTGATAAAAAAGTCCATTTGGTCTCCTTTTACATAAGAAAGTAGTTAGCGAAAAGCTCAAGCGAAGCGAGCGCCGCGAGCGAGCCGCAAACGGCAAGACAGGTATTGTCGCGGTTTTTCCTGTCGTTTCCCGCAAAAACAAAGGTTTTGGAAAGCGCCCTTGATATGAGCGCCGCGAGCGACGGAACAAGAGTTATAAAGTAGCGCGCTTGTACCCCGAGAATAGAGGAAGAGCCGAGGGTGGACCACATAGCATAGAAGCCCGTTACAACTACCGCGTAGCTCACCGCTACAACTATACCGTGAATTAACGTGTCGCTCTTTTTATATATACTTGCCGTGTCGGCGTAGAGCGCCGAAACAAACACTATAGCGACGGGGGCGAGAAGATTTGTAAGAAGGCAGGGCGCGTCAAGTGCGCCAAGAACGCCTAAGGCGTTGAGATAAAAAGAGTTTGCGTAGCCGTCCGCCACCATTACTATCGCGTATCTCAGCGGGTTTGAAAGAACGTATTTTATCTGCGAAAGCTTGTCTACCCCCTCAAGATAGGTGGTCGGCGGTATATTTACCGCGAAAAGCCCCGCGTAAATAAGCGAGCCTAAATAAACCAGCACGCCGAAGCCCACGAATAGAATAAGCGCAAGTGGCTTCTTGGTTTTTGCTTTATAGCTTTCCTTTGGTACGGTGAGCAGTAACAGCGCAAGCGGGAAATAGATTGGCTTAATGAGAATTATTACGCAGAACATTGCCGCCGCGAGCCACATATCGCGCGAGGTTAAGTCCTCTTTAAAAAGCAACCCCAAAAGCAGAATGAAAGCGGAAAGGAACATAGAATCGTAAGAAAGAGTAGACGCCATAAAAACGGTTAACGGAAAGAGCGCCGTAAGGATTACCGCGCCGCGATATCGTTTCGCAAGCTTTAGCGCGAAGTAGGCGCAAAGTACAAAGACCGCGAGGTTCATAAGCCGCCCCGCATAAAGGCACGCAAGCGCCCCGCCGCCAACAAGGCTTACCAGAGCCATTCCGACGGAGGCGGGAATGTACGGCAGAATTATTTGTATGTTGCAGTGAACGTCGGGCGCTTCACCGCCCGCGAGATACTGAGAAAAGAGGTCATATATAGTAGCCTTACCGGGCTCAAGAATGTTGTACCGAACCTGTCCCGAAAATCTATAGCACAGTTGCTCTACGTCATCGGGATAGTCGTAGTTATATTCGAAGTTCAGCTGTCCGCGAGAGAGTGCGAAGGCGCGAAGATAGTGGTTTTGTTCGTCTGGCGCTTGTAGCGGCGCGAGGGCAAAGACGAAAATAGTACCCGCTACCGCGACGATAGCCGCGAGCTTTTCGTGCGGTTTCTTTAAACGCACTACTATAAACCACAAGGCGGCAAACGCGGCTGTTATCGCAATAAAGCCGAGCGGGAGAATAAAGCTTTCGGTGCCGCGAAGGGTTGAGAAGGTGCGTGTCGCCACAAAAAGAGCAAGCAGAGCAAGCCCGCTGGTTACGGAATAAAGCGAGAGCCAAAGTCTCGGACGCTCGCCCCTTTTAAAGCAGAAATGCCGCGCCAATATATACATAGAGTATAACATAGTGAGGATTACAACCCATAGTAAAAGTCTTGATGGGCTAAACGTTACAGAAATCACCTCGGGGCTAAAGACTGCGCCGCTGAAGCTCACGGTGGAGCGTACCGTCTCGGTGGGATATATTCTTACGCTGTCTATCTGCTCGGCGTCGATATAGGCGGTATACACACCCTCGTCGCCCGCGACGAGCGGTGCGGTAAAGTCGCCGTATATGCCGTTGACCGTACCTGTGTAGTAGATAACCGCTTCGGTTAGGTCGCCTTGCGAGCGGCTGAAATAAACCTCAATATTCTTTACAGGACCGAGCGAAAGGTTTTCTGCGAAGAAGTAGGAATTGTAGGCGAGCGCATAGTACTCGTCACCGCCGCGCGACTCAAACTCCCAGCTCTCGAAATCGGCGGCGTAAAGCTCGGTACGCCGATATTCAGCCGAGTCTGTTCTGTTGGATAACGCGACAAATAGCAGCTCGAAGAGCACGGCGAGGATAACCGCTGCAGCGCCGAGCGCGATAAGTCTTTTAGTTCTGCCTTCTAAGGGCTTCTTCATCTGCTTCCTCCGTTAAAGCTCGATAAGCTCGTCTGCGACGAAGTCGCGTTTCGCGGTCTTGCCGAGAACGCTGAACCATTTAATAGGCGATATGCCGTTGCCCGGGCGCTTAACGTCGAGGTTGCCGCTGGTAAAAACCTCGCCCGCTTTAATGTCACGCGCGGCGACAATACTCTTTCGGGCAATATTTATGTTCCTTGCCTCCGACGCGGTGGGCACCTTTTCTCCGGTGCCGAGCGCCTTTTCCACGTTGCGTATAGCCAAAACCATTGCCTTTAGCTCATTCGGCTCAAGGCTACAGGAATGGTCGGGTCCGGGCATAGTCTTGTCAAGTGTAAAGTGCTTCTCTATAACCTCCGCGCCGAGCGCGACTGCGGCTATAGGCGCTTCTATGCCGAGGGTATGGTCAGAGTAGCCGACCTTGCCCGCGAATTTGTCGCGCAGCGTCAGCATAGCTTTTATGTTCGCGTCGCAAAACGGCGTGGGATAATCGGTGTTGCAATGAAGCAGGGTAATTTCGGGCGTGCCGTTATCGAGTAGTGTCTGGCGCGCGTAGGCTATCTCGTCGAGCTTGCTCATGCCTGTGGACATTATGACGGGAAGCCTTGACTTTGCCGCCGCGAGTAACAGCGGAAGGTTTGTAATTTCGCCCGAGGGTATTTTAAGATACGGTACGCCGAGCGAAACAAGAAAGTCGAGACTTTGCAGGTCAAACGGGGTGGAAAGGAAGAGTATCTCCTTCTTTTCGCAGTAGTCCTTAAGCTCGCGGAAGCTGTCGTAGGAAAGCCAAAGCTTTTTGACCATATCAAGCTGGCTTTCATCAGAGCCCGTGCTCTCCTTTTGGTAATCCGCCTTCTGCGCGAAGGTGGAGATAACCTTTTCGGGAATAAAGGTCTGGAATTTTACGGCGTCTGCGTGCGCCTCCGCCGCGGCGTCTATTAGCTTTTTTGCAAGCTCTATATCTCCGTTATGGTTTACTCCCGCCTCTGCAATAATAAATACTGACATATTGTCCACTCCTTTAATCGGGAACGCGGAGGTTGAACATACCCTCGTGCTCCTTGTATTCTTCAAGCTGCTCCTTCGTAAGGGTATCCACAACGTACACATTGAGATACCGCTTGCCGAAAAGCACGCTCTCCTTATAAGTTTCAAAGAAACAGTCAATTTCAACCGTTCCCCACATAGCCGCCTCGCACGCGTCCGCGGCTATTGCCCAGCCGTAGACGAAGCTTCCGTCGGCGGAAGTTATATAGAGTAAATCGCCGTAGTTATACTCGTCGGGGTCAACGGCAACCATTCCCTGAACCAGCCGCATTCCGCTTGAGCCGTAAACGCCCGGTTTAAAGCTGTAGGCTGTGCAGGGCGCGCTTTGCGACAAACCTTTATATGAGGACGGCACATTATCTATTATCGTTACGTCGGTGTACTTTGTGCCGTCAATCGGCGACGCAGTGGCGGTACTGTCGCCTAAAAGGGTAATTTCGTTATAAGGTAAATCCTCTACCGTAACGCCGACGGTCTCGGTATCGAAGTATACGCCGTCAACGAAGCGGTCAACGTAATCGTAATAGGCGCTTCCACCGAAGCCCTGACCCTCGTTCATTAACATAGTCTGCCCGTCGGGGATAAGCGGCGAGGGCTTAACGACCTTCTCGCTCTTCATCTCCTCAAAGACGGTGCGGTAGCTGAGGGTCACCCGCTTTATCGTGATTTCTCCCGCCTCGGTAAGCGTTGCCGTAGCCTCGGGGGTAATGATATCGTATTCATTATAGGTGAAAGCGGAGCGTTCAATCGCCTCGGCGACGGTCATGCCGCTTGTGACATAAACGGTGGCAACAGCGCCGTCGGTCTTTATATCAACAGGAAAAGCGCGCTCTGCCTCGGCTTTCTTTAACGGAAAGAGCGGAGTAAAATAATCGGTAACAGTAAACCTGTCCTCCGTACGCGCGTGAAACAGCTCGCCAGCGTTTTCGTCGGTTATAGGAACAAACGAAAAGGACACCGCAGAAAGCTCGTCACCGTCGTACAGCGCATAAAAGCAAGCGTCGGAGAGCGAGAAGAGCGCGAGCGGGAAAAGCAGAAGAAAAACACAGACAGAGCAGAAGACCACTTTTATAGCCGAGCGTTTCTTTATCGGAGTCGGCTTTTCGCTCGCGGGCACATCTGCTTCAGACTTCAAGACGTCAGACACAGAAACCGTTTTGTCGGAAGCCTTTTTAGGTGTTTTCTTAGTGGCGTTCTCCGCCGACTTCTTCTTTTCGGCGACGTTCGGCTTTTGTTCCTTTGCTTTGTTCTTTTGTAAAACTTTATCTTCCGCCAGTGCTTCGGGCGGCTCGGCAACGAGCTCAGACGCGAGGTCTACGGGCTCATAGACTGGCATAACCCGCCTTTTAGGGAGCGTATCCTTCTTCGGCGCTTTGAACCGTTTAGGGAGCGATATCTCTTTTGTGTCGCCGAGGTCGTCTGCTTTCGGTTGAGTTTCCGCCGCTTTCTTCCCGACAGGTTTTTTCGGGGGTTTCTTAATGGGAAATTTTGTGTTAGGCTTGGGCTTCTCTTTCGCCGTTTGAGGCTCGTTTTGCGTTTCTTCGTTTGCGGGAGTGAACAACTCTTTTTCTTCCTTCTTTTCGCCCTCTTCACTCGAAAGGCGTTTAAAAAGCTCGTTTGCCTCCTCTACGGAGATAACTATATTTCTTCCGCTAAGCGCGCTTTTCCGCTTTTTGCGCTCGGCGGAAATCTTATTCTTTATATCCTCGTTTCGCTTGACGATGTCAGCGGGCGAAAGTCCCTTCTTTTCAGCGTCTAAGAGAAGCTCTTTCGCAAGCAGCTCCGCGTCGGAAAGCGGCGCTTCGCCAGCGTCAAGCAGACTGTTTACGCGCTCGGGCGTAAGCAGATTGCTTTCGGGCTGCTCGGGTAGGCGCGGCCCTGCCTTATATTTGATTTTGTTCTGGTTCTTCTTTTGCGTCATATAGTCCGAGCCCGCTCACGTTCCCGCCCTGAAGCGCCGTAAAGGTGCGCTGCAGAAAGCCGGGATAGTCCTTTTCCTTTTCGGTAATAAAATCAAGAAGCCGTTGGCGCTCCGAATGACCGTCCATAGGGCAGGCGCTTTTTACTACGGGAAGACAGCTTCTTTTTACGGCGTTCTCGACCTCCCTTTCCTCGCAGAAGATAAGGGGGCGTATCATAGTTAGGTTCTTTCGTGAAAGGTAGCTGCTTGGCGCGAAGGCGGCTATTCTTCCCTCGTTAAAAAGGTTCATAAAGAATGTTTCCACCACGTCGTCCATATTGTGCCCGAGCGCAATCTTGTTACAGCCGTACTCAATGCAAAGGTCGTGAAGCGCACCGCGGCGCATCCTCGCGCAAAGGGAGCAGGGGTTCTTTTCCTTGCGAATATCGAAGATTATCTCCGCAAGATTACTGCGCTTGATAATATGTTGAACATTTAGCGAGTCGCAAAGCGCCGTTATCTTTGAGAAATCGGAGGGGCTTCCGCCGAAGCAGGGGTCAAGGGTAAGCGCGACAAGCGAATAGCTCTTCGGGTAATAAGCGCGAAGCGCCGCGAGACCCGAAAGCAGCGCGAGTGAATCCTTGCCGCCCGAAACGCCGACACCGATAACGTCGCCGTCCTCAATAAGCGAGTAACACTCTATCGCTTTTCTTATCTTTCCCTCAAGCTGTCTCATAACAATTCACCTTAAATATATATTTTACACTATATAAATAGGTTTTAACAACCCCTAAACAAAAAAGGGAAGCGCGCGGCGCTTCCCTTTTTGGGGAGTTCTATTTAAATTACTTCTTTCTTGAAGCCGCTTTCATACGCTCTGAATGGGATAACTCAGCCTTCCTTATGCGAAGCGACTGGGGCGTGACCTCCAAAAGCTCGTCGTCCGCGAGAAACTCTATGCACTGCTCAAGCGAAAGGTTGCGGCAGGGAACGAGGCGAAGCGCTTCGTCCGAGCCCGAGGCGCGCGTGTTCGTAAGCTGTTTTTTCTTGCAGACGTTAACGACAAGGTCCTCGTTCTTAGGGCTTACGCCCACGACCATACCCGCGTAAACCTTTACACCCGCGCCGATAAAGAGCGCGCCGCGCTCCTGCGCGTTGTAAAGACCGTAGATAACCGAATCGCCCGTTTCAAAGGCTATAAGCGAGCCTGTGCTGCGCTTATTAATCTCGCCTTTATAGTCGCCGTAGCTGTCGAAGACGGCGCTCATAATGCCCTCGCCGCGCGTATCGGTCATAAACTCGTTCCTGTAACCGAAAAGCCCGCGCGAGGGGATAAGGAACTCAAGCTTCATTCTGTCGCCCTGCGGCGTCATTGTAATAAGCTCGCCCTTACGGGAGCCGAGCTTCTCCATAACGCTACCAACACATTCGGACGGTACGTCCGCGACAAACCGCTCAAACGGCTCCTGCTTTTTGCCGTTAACCTCTTTAATTAGCGCGTGGGGCGGTCCTACCTGAAATTCGTAGCCCTCACGGCGCATAGTCTCAATAAGAATGGAAAGGTGCATCTCTCCGCGCCCGAGCACACGGAAGGTATCGGTAGTGTCGGTTTTTTCGACAATAAGCGAAACGTCCTTCAAAAGCTCGCGGAAGAGTCTGTCGCCGAGTTGACGGGAGGTAACGAACTTGCCCTCCTGTCCCGCGAACGGGCTGTCGTTAACCGAAAAGCTCATTTCAACGGTCGGCTCGGAAATCTTGACGAAATCTATAGGCGAAACGTCCACGGGTGAGCAAACGGTGTTGCCGATATTAATATCCTCTATGCCGCTGAAGGCAACGATATCGCCGACAATCGCCTTTTCTACGTTAACGCGCTTTACGTCCTCAAACTGGAAGATAGCGGTTATCTTTGCCTTTTTGTGAAGCTCTGGCTTATGGTAGTCGCAGACCACCACCTCTTGGTTTACGCTTATTTCGCCCTTCTCCACCTTGCCTATAGCGATACGTCCGACGAACTCGTTATAGTCGATAGAGGAAACGAGCATACCGAGCGGAGCCTTTTCGTCCCCCTCGGGTGGCTTAATGTAGCTGAGTATTGTGTCGAAAAGCGGCACAAGGTCGGTGCCGTCAACGTTCGGCGAATAGCTTGCCGTGCCAGCTCTTCCCGAGCAGAAAACCATCGGGCTGTCGAGCTGCTCCGACGTTGCGCCGAGGTCCATAAGAAGCTCGAGCACCTCGTCCACCACCTCGGGGACGCGCGCGTCGGGTCGGTCAACCTTATTAATGACTACGATAAGCATAAGCCCGAGCGCCAGCGCCTTTTCAAGCACGAAGCGGGTTTGGGGCATTGGACCCTCCGCCGCGTCTACGAGCAGCAGCACGCCGCTTACCATCTTAAGCACGCGCTCCACCTCGCCGCCGAAATCGGCGTGCCCGGGGGTATCTACAATATTGATTTTTACGCCCTTATAAGCGCAGGAGGCGTTCTTCGCGAGAATAGTAATTCCGCGCTCGCGCTCCAAATCGCCCGAGTCCATAATACGGTCGGCAACCACCTGGTTTTCGCGAAACGCTCCGCTTTGCTTGAGCATTTCGTCAACAAGTGTGGTCTTGCCGTGGTCAACGTGGGCGATGATTGCTATGTTTCTTAAATCTTCTCTTACCAAAATAAAACCTTCTTTTATGAGTATACTAAGATATTATACCAAAATAATAGTAAAAGTACAGCATTTTCAATAAATTTTTTCGTTTGTGTTGTCGCAATTGCCCAAAGATGGTATACTTCTTTAATAAAGAAAAAGCAGACAGGTAAAAAGCAATGAAAAAAAGTGAGATAGAAAAGCGGTATATAAACATAATGTGTCACCCGTCGGACGAGGGAACCCTCGTTATCGGCGAGGATAAGGTTGCGATAATTGACTGCGGAATGGCGTTCTGCGCCCCCGAAAAGATAGAGAAGATAAAGAAAATCATAGGTGACAGACCCGTCGATTACATTATCGCGGGACACAGTCACTACGACCATATCGGCTCCATACCGCATATGAAGAAAGAATGGAAGAACCTTAAGGTTATCTCCTCTGAATACGCCGCCACGGTATTTACAAAGCCTGGCGCTTTAAAAACAATACGCGAGCTGTCGGTGACGGCGGCAAAAACCTACCGCGAAGATGACACGGCTCTTGCAGAATACGTGAACGACTACGCCGACGCCGACTTTCACACCGACATAATCGTCCGTGAGGGCGACAAAATCGAGCTCGGCGGAATAACCCTTGAGGTTATCGCTACGCCCGGACATACCCGCGACGCAATAAGCTTCTACGTTCCCGAATGGAAGCTTATTAAGGTGGACGAAACGCTCGGTGTGCTTACGTCCGAAACTACGATGTATCCCGTTTACCTTGTAAGTTATCTCCTTGCGAGGGAAGCGATAGAGAAATGCTCGCGCTACGACGCGGAGTTTATCTCCTCGCCCCACTACGGACTTGTGAGCGACGACGTAGCTAAAACCTACTTCAAGCTCGCTATGGACACGATAAACGAGTGTCGCGACCTTCTTCTCAAGGGCTACTATGAGGGTAAGAGCGAGGAGGAGCTTGTAGCGCTTTTCGCGGCGCGTTACCGCAACGACAACCTCGTAGATAAGCAGCCGTATGAGGCGTTTATGCTAAATACGGTAGTAACGATAAGGACAACTATTAAAGAATGCGCGAAAAGCGCGGCTGAATAAACGAAAAGCCTCCGAATTTCTTCGGAGGCTTTTTTGTCTCAACTTATAAACGTGACGTTGCTTCTAAGGCTATTATACTAAAAAACCAACGCTTTTTCAATATAAGCGCGGAGGTCTTCTATCTTAATGCGCTGCTGTTCCATTGTGTCGCGGTCGCGTACCGTTACACAGCCGTCCGTCTCGGTGTCGAAGTCGTAGGTAATGCAGAACGGCGTGCCGATTTCGTCCTGACGGCGATAGCGCTTGCCGATAGAGCCTGACTCGTCGTAATCGACCATAAAATACTTGGAAAGCTCGTCGTGTACCTTAAGCGCGCCCTCGGAAAGCTTCTTTGAAAGCGGAAGCACGCACGCCTTGAACGGTGCGAGGTACGGGTGAAGGTGAAGCACTACGCGTGTGTCGCCCTCGCCTATCGTTTCCTCGTCATACGCCTCAACCAAGAAAGCGAGGAAAACTCTGTCCGCGCCGAGCGACGGCTCTATGACGTGGGGGATATAATGCTCGTTCGTTTCGGGGTCAAAGTATTCTATGTCCTTGCCTATCTGCTTGCTGTGCTGGGAAAGGTCGAAGTTTGTTCTGTCCGCTATGCCCCAAAGCTCGCCCCAGCCGAAGGGGAACATAAACTCTATGTCTGTGGTGGCGTTCGAGTAGTGGGAAAGCTCCTTCTGCTCGTGGTCGCGAAGCTTTAGGTTTTCGTCGGCGATACCGAGCGAAAGTAAGAAGTTGTGGCAGTAGCTGCGCCAGTAGTTGAACCACTCCATATTCGTGCCGGGCTTAATGAAGAACTCAAGCTCCATCTGCTCAAACTCACGTATACGGAAGAT
>CAYWJF010000011.1:33263-37795 GCA_964458545.1 uncultured Oscillospiraceae bacterium
GGGTAATCTCGTTACGGAAGCTTTTTCCCACCTGCGCTACGCCGAAGGGAAGCTTTCTTCTTGTGGTGCGCTGGATATTCGAGAAGTTTACGAAGATACCCTGTGCGGTTTCGGGGCGAAGGAAGATTTCGCTCTTCGCGTCCTCGGTTACGCCCTGAAAGGTTTTAAACATAAGGTTGAATTTGCGTATATCGGTAAAGTCGCAAGCGCCGCAGTCGGGGCAGGGTATTTTATGCTCGGCGATGTACTTCGACATCTCCTCGTTGCTCCAGCCAGCGGGGCTGACTCCCGTAGCTTCAATAAGGGTATCGGCGCGGTGGCGTGTATGGCACGCCTTGCAGTCCATAAGCGGGTCGGAGAAGCCGCCGACGTGACCTGAGGCAACCCAAACCTCGGGGTTCATAAGAATGGCGGAATCGAGCCCGACGTTATAGGGGCTTTCCTGAACGAACTTTTTTCTCCAAGCGCTCTTTACGTTGTTCTTCATCTCAACGCCCAAGGGACCGTAATCCCACGAGTTGGAAAGTCCGCCGTAGATTTCGCTTCCGGGGTATACAAAGCCGCGTCCTTTACAAAGGGCGACGATTTTTTCCATAGTTTTTTCTGTGTTTTTCATAATTGGGCAAGTCCTTTCGCGAATACCGTTTTAAACGGTAGCCTCTATATCAAAATGTCTTAATATAATATCATTTTTACTGACAAATGGCAATATTTTTGAATAAAAAGAAGCCCCCGTGAAACGGAGGCAAGCCCTGCGGCGAAGCGACTTGTTTAAGCTTTACAGGGTGTTGTTAAATTCTAAGACGGTACGCGGCCATGTGTTTACGCCCACAATGCCGTCGGCGGGAAGAGAGCAGTAGGTCTGGAAGGCGGTGACAAGGTTCTTTGTAGCCGTGCCGAAAACTCCGTCCACCTTTACGGCGGGGAAACCGCCGCCTGTCTGACCGACGCGGTTCATGTAGCTTTGTATAAAGCGCACATAATCGCCGCTGCTGCCAACCTTAAGCGCCGTGCCGGGGTAGGCGGTAAGCACGTGGTCGGGCGTACCCGAGTTGGTATTGTTGCGAACGCCCGTTATCCTGTACCAGGTGTTTTCTCCGATAATGCCGTCGGCGGAAAGTCCGAACTGACGCTGAAAGAGCCGTACGGCGTTCGCCGTGTTCTGCCCGAAGCGTCCGTCCGCGACGATGCTGCTTATCGCGGTGTAGACGGGGCTGATATCGTTTAAGTAGCCTTGCATAGTAAGCACCGCTATACCTGTGCTTCCGTAGGTAAGCGGAGTTCCTGGGTAGATAGCCGTCGCATCGGCGGGAATACTGCCGTAGTCGTTTACTACCGCGTTCCATGTGTTCTGCCCTATAACGCCGTCGGCGGCAAGTCCTTTAAGGGATTGGTATTGGCGTACCGTCGCCTGCGTGCCTGAGCCGAAGATGCCGTCTACCGTGAGAAAGCCGAGCGCGGGATAGATATAGCCGCGTATCGCGTCGAGGTAGTACTGCATAATTTTGACGTTGTCTCCGCGGCTGCCGAGCCTTAACGGAGAGCCCGGGTAGGGCGGCGGAGACATTACTAAAAGCGTGAAATCATTCATAAAAGCATTCCTCCTATCGCAAGCAGTATATGCCGCTTGGTTAAAAAGGGTGAAAGGAAAAAAGATAATTGCTTTCTATTTTTAATGGCTATAGAATGGTTTCAGAGTGAAAGAAAGGTGAGAAAAATATGGGGAAAATATCGATAAAGACTACATATACCGACACAGACGGCGGCAGAATGAAGCTGTTCATTCTTTCTCCAAAAAAGAAGAGCGAAAAGCCCTCGGCGGGAATACTCTGGCTTCACGGCGGCGGCTACGCACTGGGCTTTGCGAATATGGTGCTTTTGTCTCGCGCGAAGCCGCTTGTTAAGAAGTACGGCGTGACGGTGATTTCGCCCGAATACAGACTTTCAGGCAAAGCCCCATACCCCGCCGCCTTCGAGGACTGCTATAAAGCCCTTCTATATATGAAAAACAACGCCGAAGCGCTGAATATCCGCCAAGACCAGCTAATGGTCGGCGGCGAAAGCGCGGGTGGCGGACTTGCGGCGGCGCTAAGTCTCGCGGCGCGAGACAGGGGCGAGGTAAAGCTTGCCTATCAGATGCCGCTCTACCCCATGTTAGACGACCGCGACACCGAAACCTCGCGCGATAACCACGCGCCGCTTTGGAACACGCGGCGCAACCGCTGGGCGTGGAGAAAGTATCTGCGCGGTTTGACAGACGGTGAAGCAACGCCTAAATACGCGGCGCCCGCCCGCGAAACAAACTACGAGGGACTTCCGCCCGCATATACCTTTATAGGCGATATCGAGCCGTTCTACGCCGAGTCACACACCTATTTTGACAACCTCACGGCGGCTGGCGTTGAGGCTGTTATCGACGATTTTTCGGGACCCTTCCCCGGCTGCTTTCATTCCTTTGATACGGCTATGCCGTGGCGCAAGGAGAGCAAGGAAGCGATAAGACGCTTCGAGGAACGGTTTGAATACGCGCTGAACAACTACTTTGCCCCGCAGAAGTAGAAACAAAGGAGATAATCGAATGACAAAGGAAGAGCTTCACGCTTACGTTGAAAAGGAGCAGAACAATATCTGCGGCATAGAGGCAATGAGGAACGGCAGGGTTTTCTACAGCGACTATTGGCACGGCTACAAGCCGAGCGATACGGTTCACGTTATGTCGGTAACGAAGAGCGTGGTTTCGCTGCTTGTAGGCATATCGCTCGACCTCGGACTTATAAAAAGCATTGAGCAGCCCGTGCTCGACTTTTTCCCCGACTACACGGTAAAGCGCGGAGAAAAAACGATACAGCAGGTAACCGTCCGTCATCTTCTCACTATGACCGCGCCCTACAAGTACCGCTCAGAGCCGTGGACAAGGATATGTATAAGCGAAAACTGGACGGAAACCACCTTGGATATACTTGGCGGAAAGGCTGGGCTTACGGGAGAGTTCCTATATTCAACCCTCGGCGTACACATACTTACAGGGATAATAGCAAGACAGAGTGGGCTTAACACGGCTGAGTTTGCCAACCGCTACCTTTTTGAGCCGATAGGAGCCGCGCGTCACGCGATATATGAAGCGAAGACCGCCGAGGAGCATAAGGCGTTTACCCTTTCGAGAGAACCGAAGAAGGATATATGGTTCTCTGACCCCGAGGGTGTCGGAACGGCGGGCTACGGGCTCTGCCTTTCTGCGCGGGATATGCTGAAAATAGGCAAGCTCTGCCTTGACGGCGGCGTTTATGAGGGAAAGCGGGTAATTTCAAAGGGATGGATAGATGAGAGCGCCGCGCCGCGCATTGAAACAAACGAGATGTTCGCGAATATGCAGTACGGCTATATGTGGTGGACGCCCGACAGGGGCAAGCCCGCCTACGCCGCGCTCGGAAACAGCGGAAACGTAATATACGTTGACCCCGAAAGCGAAACCGTCGTGGCGGTAAACGGCTATTTCAAGCCGCGCATATATGACCGCGTGCAGTTCATTCAAAAGTACATTTTGAAAGAATTAGAAGTTAACTGAGCGGGTAGGCTTCCTTTTCGCGTTCAATAAAGCACCAAAACAAAAGCACCCATTCGGGTGCTTTTGTTTTGGTGGAACTGCTTGAGCGTCTACCGAACCGTGTTTAAAGTGTTCTGATGAATGTCCTGATGTATGCGGATAATTAATTGTTACAGTGATTTCGCCGTCATCATCGGGGTCATTATTGTTTTTCTGCCAAACTACAGTATTTACGAGCTGACGGAATATTGTGCGTCTGAGCTCGTCGTTTTTCACTGTGCCGTCAACAAACCTTCTAAACCAATAGCTTACCTCTTCGCGAAGGTAGCGTACATTTCTATCTTTAAGCCGACTGATGCTATCTTCAAGGTTTTTCTTCGCGCATTCAAGCTCTTTAAGCTTCTTCACAAGAGCCGTGCTGTCGCTTGTCTCTGCAATAGCATTTGTAACATTGTTTATTTTACGGTTTATAGATGAAAGCTCATTTTTCAGCGAGGCGACTTCAGGGTTCTCCTGCTCCTGAGATTTCATTATGCCGTCTACCATTATATTTACTATTCCATCATCCTGAAGCCGTTCAAGCACAATCTTAAAAACAACATCTTCTATAAAGTCCTTTTTCACAATTGCATTATCGCACGTATTAAGACGAAATTTCCGATTCTTGCACTTGTAATACCGCCTTAAGCTTTTATCGCGAGCCGTTCCGCTCTCGCCAATCATTTTTTCACCGCATACACCACAAACAAGCTTTCCCGAAAGAAGATACTCCTCTTGTGTGTTTGTCTTGGGCTGATGAATATTGTTCTTAAGCTTGTCCTGAACCTCGTAGAAAAGATGCTTATCAATTATGGCGGGAAAAGCATCCGGATGCTCTAAATCGCCGTAGACATAATTGCCGATATATTTTTCATTACCGAGAATGTTTGAGATATTGTTAACGCTGAAATCCCTGCCACGCGAATTGCGGTAGCCGTCCTCATTCAAA
>CAYWJF010000012.1:0-36209 GCA_964458545.1 uncultured Oscillospiraceae bacterium
CCCGTATTGTTCTGCGGGCGTTGACCGCTTCGTATAGGTCCATAAGCATACCTCTATTTAATATTTTTTACATCCAACCCATAAGCCCGAAGACCACGAGAAGAAGAATATCTACTCCGAAAATTATGCCAAGTGTAATAAATTGACTTTTGCGGGTCTTCTGGTCGTGAACAACGTATGCCATTGTGAAGAAGGGTAGGTATCCAATAAGCCAAACAAGCCACGGGCAGGAACGGCTCCACCATGTATATTCCCAAGTAAGCAAGCCCGCCCAGTTTAGGAAGCATTCGATAATAACCGCAAGGGTGGTAAACAAAAGCGCGTAGAACACACGGTTGTTTATCCCCAAAATCTTCTTCTTTTTATCCCTCGGTAGCGCAAGGCAAGCGACAACACCAAGAGTCGCGAACATAAAGGATATTTCTATATTGTAGCCGATAAGCAGAAGCAGCGAGGTATCACCTGCGCTCGCGGGCGTGCCCCAAACTGGCGCAAAGCCCGTAGCGTGAAACACAATGCTGTTCCATATCTCATTAAAGAGGTCAATTCCCCATAAAGCGGCGGCACCGAGTACGACGTTGTACCGCTTATGGCGAAGCTGCTCATAGAAGATGTACATAACAAACAAGAGCATAGGCACTACATACCATTGCAAGGTTTCCTGCGGGTTACGCAGTATTGCAAGCGCACTTTTCGAGTATTCAGACATAAATGCAACCTCCCTTTATCGTTTTAACTATAATAAAATTATAGCATTCCGTAGAGCTTAAAGCAATCGTTAACCATCCTCACCTCGCCCGCAAAAATTCAAAACCGACAGATAAGAGATAGAATAAAAATATCGGAGCAAAGCGAGCTTTGCTCCGATGTGGCGGAGACGGAGAGATTCGAACTCTCGTGCCCTTTCGGACAAACGGTTTTCAAGACCGCCTCGTTATGACCGCTTCGATACGTCTCCATATATGCGGCGAGCTTCCCCGCCGCCTTTTTTGCTTAAAATGTGTAATCGACTACGTCGAAAACCTTGCCGTTAGAGATGAAGATACGCTGTACCCTGCGGGAGATAGAACACATTAACTCATAGCTTACCGTTCCCGCAAGCCCCGCTACGTTGTCCAGCGAAATGGGTGAGCCGCCGCCAAAGAAGGTGACAATATCCCCCTCGTGAACGTCCGCGCCCGTAACGTCGAGCATAAGCTGGTCCATGCACACTCGCCCTACTATCGGAGCTATTCGCCCCGCGACCCAACCGAGCCCCTTGTTTGAAAGGCTTCGCGGATAGCCGTCGGCGTAGCCGATAGAAACCGTCGCAACCTTCATATCGTGCGGCGCGGTATAGGTGCAGCCGTAGCTGACGCAGTCGCCCGCCTTTATCTCCTTTACCATAGATACGACCGACTTTAGGGTCATAACCGGCTTAAAGGGTACATTCGGAAGCGGCGCTCCCGTCGGGGAATTTCCGTATAGAATCAGACCTGGGCGTACCATCTCGTGGTAGAACTGCGGGTAGAACAAGAGCCCGCCGCTATTGCAGCAATGCTTGTGAAAGAAGGTGAATCCCCTATTCTCAAGCTCGTCAGAGATAGCTGCAAAACGATTGTGCTGTTCAAGCGTATATGCACGCGCTTTGCTGTCGCCCTCGTCCGCCACGGCGAAGTGGGTAAACATTCCCGTCACCCTAAATACACCATAGGTGCAAACCTCGGATATCTCGTTCACCGCTCTGCCGATATCGTTCGCGGAAAAGCCGAGGCGGGACATACCCGTATCGACCTTAATGTGAACGTCTATCCTTACGTTAGCCTCAGCCGCCGCGTTCGCAAGGTTACGCGCGTACTCAAGGCTGAATACCGTCTGGGTTATGTCGAGCTCAAAAAGCTCCTTTACGTTTTCCGCGGGCGTGTAGCCGAGGATAAGGATAGGCTTTGTTATGCCTACCTTTCTTAGGTACTTCGCCTCGTTTATATTCGACACGCCGAACCAGTCAGCGCCGCATTTATCAAGGATATACGCGACCTGCTTGGCTCCGTGTCCGTAGCCGTCCGCCTTGACGATAGCCATAATGTCAACGCCTGCGCCGACAATATTTCTTATCGTAAAGAAGTTGTGGGCGAGCGCATCAAGGTCTATTTCGACCCATGTTCTCTTAAGCTGACGCATCGCTGCCGACTACTCCTTCCATTCAGTAATTTATTTTATATAGCAGATATGACGGGGAAGACCGTCCTCAACGATAGGCTCAACCTCGCCGATAATGAGGGGACGAACGTAATCGCGGAATTCCTTCGTTACATAGTCGCCGTCCTCGTTTATCCACTCGCGGGGAACGTCCTTCTTGAGGTTAGCTACAAGACGCACGTCGCAGAGCTTAAGGTCAATGTCATATGGGTTGTCGCTTACGCGGTCGAAGATAACGAGCTGACCCGTCTCACCCTCAAGCGCGCTGTTTAGAGCGAAGGAGCCCGCCTTGAATGCCTCTTCCATATCAGTCTTCGACTGAAGGTGAGCGGCGCAGCGCTGAAGGGAGCTGAACTCTATCGCGCGGACCTTGCAACCAAGGCGCATAGAGATAATATCCGCAAGGGTTCTCGCCGTGCCCGTAAGCTGCTTATGTCCGAAAGCGTCGGTCGAGCGTGAAGCGTTCGAGGTATATTCGCAGACATAGTTTCCGTCGGCTGTCATTATACCCTCGGAGACGCAGACGATAACCGAACGACGGCTCTTCTGAATCTCGGAGACCTTCTCGATAAACTTATCGACGTCAAAGGTCATTTCGGGAAGATAGATAAGGTCCGGTCCGTTGCAGTCAGGGCCCTCGGAAAGCGCCGCGGCGCCCGTAAGCCAGCCCGCGTCACGTCCCATAATTTCAATTACGGTAACGATATCCATATCGTTTACGGTATTGTCGCGGATAAGCTCCTTTACGGAGCAGGCGATATATTTCGCCGCCGAGCCGAAGCCGGGGGTATGGTCGGTAATTACGAGGTCGTTGTCTATCGTCTTAGGAATACCGATAAATTTAATATCGCTTCTTCCTATCTTCTCGGCGTACATACTGAGGTTTGCGATAGTATCCATTGAGTCGTTTCCGCCGATATAGTGGAAATAGCCGATATCCAGCTCATCAAGCTTTTCAAATATCTTTTTATAAACCTCCTCGTCCGCCGTGAAGCTCGGGAGCTTGTAGCGGCAGGAGCCGAGGAACGCCGACGGCGTTCTCATAAGAAGGTTAAGGTCGTCGGGGGTCTTTACATAATCAAGCACGTTTATGTACTTGCCCTGTAAAAAGCCCTGAATACCGTTTCTCATTCCGTAAAGGGTGAGGTCGTCGTGCTGTCTCGCTACGCTGACTACGCCCGCAAGACTCGCGTTAATGACCGAAGTCGGACCGCCCGACTGACCGATAAGAACATTCTTTCCCATTTCTGTTTCCTCCGATAAGCTAATATTGTTATGCGCCGCTTAGGCGTAATTTAAACCGATTAAAAGGGATTTATCGTATTTTGCGCAGATTGAATAATATTATAACACGAAATATAGCTTTTGGCAAAGCTTATAATGACAAAAATCCCTTATTTTGCCCGTATTTTATTATCTATTTTTGAAAACAATAGCGGTAAGAAAGGAAGGATATAAAATGGCGGAAAAGAATAACGATAACGAAATGCTACTAATAGGCATACACAAGGGCGCCGAGATGGGGCGAAATACAATCGACCGACTGATAAGCTACGTTGAGGACAAGGTTTTTAAGGGGCTTCTCGAAAGTCAGCACGATGAGTACAATCGTGTTTATATGGCGTCAGACGTGCTTATAAAATCACTCGACGGCGATGACCGAGGAGTACCGCCTATAGCGAAAACTATGGGAAATATGATGATAGATATGAAGGCGGGCGGCGACACCTCGATAGCGAACCTTGCCGAGATGGTGCTTCAGGGCACCGAAAAGGGCATTGAACAGCTTTCAAAGGATATGGAGGACTACTCAATGGGAGCGAAGGAGGAAACGCTTAACCTCGCGAACGCCTACAGCGAGTTCCTCGAAAGAAACCGACACGAGCTGAAAAAATTTCTTTAGTTCATAAGAAAAAACGAAGAAGCACCCGAAAGGGTGCTTCTTATAAGTTGTAAGTATTCTTTTCTTCCAAGCTGTAGACATTAGCAGAATGCCTACACTATGTTGCCAATAAAAACCCTTATAAGACCCACAATAACTAAATGCGCGGGGTAGTAGAGGTAGAAAAACCACTTCATTCCCTTCCACTCTCCCCTTTCGCCGTTATACTGTCTAAGGAAAGGTATAGCGACTACAACGAACATCTGAAGTATCCCGTAAAGCGGGTCGATAAATATCGCGTAGACCGTGGCGTACATAGCAACAACTGCAACCATACCTATCATCTGCCGCTTGAAATCCCCTCTGTGTCCGCCTATCTCCAAAATCGCGAACACCGCGATACAGCTCCAATCTGAGGGGAAGGTTATTACGTTAACGAGAATTAACAGCGCTATCTTCATCCACGGCTTTAGGCGCGGATTTTCGCTCTTCCATACAGCGAGCATCACCAGTCCCCACGCGAGCGGCCATATAACGCTCGTCTGGTTAAAGGGCGAGCCTGTCGAAAGCGGAACGAAGGGTATTCCAAAGGCAAAGTTATAGGCGAAATGTGAAACAATCGCGAAGATAAAGAGCCTTATCGCGTACTTTTTAATGTTCTTTGTGTAGTGAAAGCCTTCGGCGATAAAGAACCACATAGTCGGCGCGGTGAGCCGCCCTATAATATGTAAGCCCACCACCCACCACTCCTGCGAGTAGGTAGGGCAAAGCACGCTTGTTAGGTGGTCTATCGTCATAGCGATAATAGCGAACAGCTTTAGCTGATTACCGTTAAAGCCGCGTTTAACGGTAAGCCCCGTCGCTTCTACATACTTTTCCATAGCATTTTCCTCATAAGAAAGCGGCGTGCTTACGACTCGCCGCTTTTCTGTAAAACTTATTTATTCTCTGTGTCTCTGTCACGGCATTCGCTGCTCTCTTGTGTAGCCTCAACGCTGCCGTTTTTAGTATTGCTGTAATCGTACTTGTAGGTGTACTTGTAATCCTTATTGTATTCGTCCTTCTTGTGCCCGGGGAAAATCATATAGTAAAGCGGCACGGTAAGAAAGATAATCCAGTTCGGGTGCCAAGCGCCCGCCGTAAAGCCGAACCACAGGTAAACCAGCGCCGCGAGTACGGGATACGCGAAATGGTCAAAGCGCTTATGCTCAATGGCGCTTACGAGCGAGTAGTAAAGCGGAATAGTAAGGAAGATTAGCCAGTAGGGATGCCACATATTCCAAGCCACGCCCATTACTACATATACTAAGGTTACGAGGAACGGGAAGGGGAAGACGTACCATCTTTTCTTCATCTCGCTCTTATAATCATATTCCTCGCCGTTGACGATAGCCCTACCGTCCTTTACGTCCACATGGTGTCCGCTCTTATCGTGGACGTGTACTCCGTCCCAGCCGACGTGAACGTAATCCTCGCCGTCCTCTACATGAATACCTTTAATTCCTATGTTAACCTTTGTAGCTTCGTCCTTAGCGTAGGCTCTCTCCTCCTCACTCTGGTCAAGCTCGTTACCGAGAAGCTCATCTAATGAAATACCGTAAAGCTTCGCGAGCGTAACAAGGTTATCTGTGTCGGGCGCCGCCTCCGCGCGCTCCCACTTGCTTACAGCCTGACGGCTGATACCTAATTTTTCCGCAAGCTCCTCTTGCGAAAAGCCCTTTTCTTTTCTAAGCTGGACAAGCTTATTTGCCGTTGCAACATTCATGATGTGCACCTCCTTTGTTGAGTGCATTATGCCAAATTTATGCTTGGTTGCGCTACATATTCTGGTTTGCAATTCCGCAACTTTCGGTTGCATTTCGCCTTTTTAGGGCGTTTTTCTGCTGTAAATTTAGTTTTTTCCTTTGTTGAGCGAATAAATTACCGAATCGGTAATTGCCTTAAAGCTCGCGTCGATAATGTCGGCGGAAACCCCTGCCGTTGTCCACTGACTGTCGCCGTCGGTGGTGTCGATAATAACCCTTACCTTAGAGGCGGTAGCGTCCTCGGGCGAAATCACGCGTACCTTGTAATCGACGAGGTGGGTTTTGGAAAGGCTTGGGTAAAACTTTGACAGCGCGTTTCTAAGCGAGATGTCGAGCGCGTGTACGGGTCCGTCTCCCTCCGCCGCGCAGAGCTCTTCTTTACCGTCAACGGCTATCTTAACCACCGCGAGCGAGGAACGTCTGCCCGCCTCAAGCGAGCGCTCGCCGATAATCTTGTAGCTAAGCAGCGTAAAGAAATCCTTCATTAAACCGAACTCGCGGAGCGCAAGAAGCTCAAAGGATGCCGAAGCCGATTCATACTGGTATCCCTCGTACTCCTTCTGCTTTAAGCAGGCGACTAATCTATCCACATTCTTTTCGTCGCTTGCGAGTGCTTCGTCTATCTTTCTAAGTCTCGCCGCCACCGCGCTCCTGCCCGCAACCTCGCTTAATAGGAAGCGCCTTACGTTTCCTACCGACTCGGGGCTAACATGCTCGAAGGCGCGGGGCGTCTTCACAACGCCGTCTATATGCATACCGCCCTTATGGGAAAAGGCGCTCGCGCCTATATACGGCGAGCCGCCGGGGATAACAAGGTTGCAAATCTCCGCCATATGGTAAGCTGTGCGGGTGAAAAGCGAAAGGCTTTCGTCGCTCACCGTCCCGTAGCCGCATTTAAGCTGTAAGGTCGGCACGAGGGTGGAAAGATTAGTGTTGCCGCACCGCTCGCCTATGCCTAAAAATGTGCCCTGTACGTCGAGAGCGCCAGCCTTTACCGCCGAAACGGCATTTGCCACGGCAAGCCCCGCGTCATTATGAAAGTGGGTGCCCACTCTTATTTCGGGGAAACGGGAAACGACCTTAGCTACTACCTCGCTTACCCTGTCGGGCGTGGTACCGCCGTTGGTGTCGCAAAGCACAAGGCTCTCCGCTCCCGCGTCTACCGCCGCTGTAAGACAGGAGAGCGCGTAGCTCTCGTCCTCGGTAAAGCCGTCGAAGAAATGCTCCGCGTCAAAGAAAACACTTTTTCCCTTCTTTACAAGGTACTCTACCGTGTCGCTAATCATATTCAGATTCTGCTCACGCGTCGCGAGCAGAACGTTTTCCACCTGAAAGGCGCTGCACTTTCCGACAATCGTTACTATTTCGGTGTCCACCGCGAGAAGCGCCTTTATTGCGGCGTCGCTCTCGCAGTCGCCGTCCTTCTTCCTTGTAAGCCCGAACGCCACAAGCTTCGCGTTTTGAAGCTTAGTTTTCTTCACCTTTTCGAAGAACTCCGCATCCTTTGGGTTTGAGGAGGGTATTCCCGCTTCTATGTAATCAAACCCCAAATTGTCAAGGAGCATTACCGCGCCGAGCTTGTCGGAAAGGGAAAAGTTAATCCCCTCGCCCTGAGCGCCGTCGCGAAGCGTAGTATCAAGCACGCGAACCTTCTTCTGCATAGTTTCCTCCCCTTTTAATGCTTTACAAGATAAAGCCCTCTTAGCTTTTCCATATCGTCCCGCTTCATATCAAGCTCTCTAAAGAAGAACTCCTCTGTATCAGGATATTTTTCGTTAATCGCAAAAAGCGTTGCCTCTATCGCCTCAGGCGTGACGAGGGTGAAGAAGGTAAACCACTTTTCGGTTTCCTCGTCCACAATGAGGTGTCCATACTGCTCAAACCGCTTGCCAAAGAAGGGTCGGCGGGTTTTTGCAGTAAGCATATAGTCGTAAACTATCGTTTCGCGCGGCACGCCGAGCGCGAGAAGTATAAGCGCCGCCGCCATACCTGTTCTGTCTTTTCCAGCGTAGCAATGGAATAGAAGCGGCGTTTTTTCGTCTACGAGATAGCGAAACAGCTTTTTATAGGCGTTTGAGTTAAACACCGAGGTTTTGTAGGTTTCAAATATTGTCTCGTATGCGGTTTTTAACGAGTCGCGGTTTTCTACCACGCTTTCAAAGGTAAAGGAAAGCCGTTCGTCGTTTTCGTCGTAAACGTGCAAGAGCTCGTAGCTCGCCCCGCGAAGCGGCGGGTCGGCGCACCTTCCTCCCTCGGTGGTAACGTCAAAATTGCTTCTGAAATCGAGCACTCGTTTAATTCTCAGCCGTTCAAGGCTTTCCATATTCTCTTCACCGCATAAGCAGAGCATATCGCTTCGGAATATCTGCCCGAAACGCACCTCAGCCGTGCCGTCGGCGGTTTCATAGCCGCCGAGGTCGCGCAGGTTGAGCATACCGCCCGCTTCTATTGAGCGGGGTGCCGCGACGTAATAACGTCCGCCACAGAAGATATGAAAATATATCCGCCTGCCGTAGGCGGGGTCAGGAAAGCAGTAGCTTCCCACAAATTCTCCGAGCGGGTGGTCGTCTGAAAAGCCGTCCGCCGACGCCGACCAGAAGATTTGCGCTGTTTCGGCAAGCTCGGTAGTGACGCTGTAGCCGTCACCCTCTTTTGTTATAATAAAGCTTTCGTAAGGCTGTTCCATAGATGTTCCCGTCTAAATGTTATAAAAAAAATATACCACAAAACCAAAACCGCTGTAAACGCTAAAAATACATAAACAGCTGGCAGGTCAGCATTCCGTTGTAAAGCTTTCTTCTTCTTGTTGCTGTTTTTCCTATATGCTTTTCAAATTCAGGGTGGCTGCTGATAATATAAAGCCCCTTGAATTTCTTTGTAAACAGGTTCGCGCCGAAGGCTTTATATAGCGTTTCCACCTCGCTTTCCTCCATAAGGCGCTCACCGTACGGGGGATTTGCGAGTATAATCTCGTCCTCGCGTGGCTCAAAAGCGCGCGCGTCGCCCTTTTTAAAGCTTACGCAGTCGTCCACGCCCGCACGCTCGGCGTTTGCCATAGCGGTCTCGACGGCGGCGGGGTCTATATCGAAGCCGCGCCCGAAAAATTCCGCGTCCTCGCGTATCGCCGCCTTTGCTTGCTCCTTAACCTGCGTGAAAACGCCCTCGCCAAGAAAGCCATAGCTCTCCGCCGCAAAAGCTCGGTTAAGACCCGGCGCGATATTTTTAGCCCTAAGCGCCGCTTCTATAACCAACGTACCCGAGCCGCAGAAGGGGTCTACCACGCGGCTTTCGGGGAAGACTCTCGCAAGGTCGCATATCCCCGCCGCTATCGTCTCCTTTATCGGAGCCTCGTTCAAAAGCGGACGGTAGCCGCGCTTATGCAGTCCGTCGCCCGAGGTGTCGAGCATAAGGGTGCAGTTATCTTTAATTATTGAAAAGCGTATCTTCATTGTTACGCGGCTGTTTTCGGGAAGAAATTCGGTGCCGTATTCCTTCTTAAGCTTCTCCACCAGCGCTTTCTTTATTATCGACTGACAGGCGGGTACGCTTGTAAGGGTGCTACTCATAGAATATCCCTTTACGGGGAAGGCGTCCTTCTGTCCGATTATATCGCGCCAGCAGACTGAAAACGCGCCGTCAAAGAGCTCGTCGAAATTACGGGCGGGGTATTCAGCGAGAATTATTAGCACACGCTCGGCGGTTCTAAGCCAGACGTTTGCCTTCGCTATCTCTTCACCCGTAGCGTCAAAGGTAATACGCCCGTCGCTTACGTTTATATTCTTAACGCCGAGCCTTTTTAGCTCAAAGGAAAGCACCGATTCTAAGCCAAACCCGCAGGTGGCAACCGCCTTGTATGTCAAAACCTTATCCTCGTTTCTTTAAAAAGAGCCGCGGCGCGCTTTTTGCGCCGCGGCTCATCTACTATTATAGTTTATTGTTCGGGAATGAGCAAGCCGTAATCGTCATCGTGGCGTCTGTATACCACATTAAGCTCGCCCGACTCGGCGTTCGTGAAGATAAAGAAGCTGTGGTTTAGCATATTCATCTGTAACGCCGCTTCCTCTACGGTCATAGGCTCGACCGTAAACCTCTTCTCCCTTACAATGTTAAACTGCACGTTGCTCGGAACAGTATCGGCATAAAGCTTTTCGGCGGCGACTATATCAACCTCCGCGCGTTTTACGTGGGTGCCGAGCCTTTCCTTGTTCTTTACTATCTGTTTTACGATTAAATCCGCGGCGTCGGCAAACGCCGTTTCCATATCTCCGGCGGTGCGCTCCGCTCTAAACAAAAAGCCTTTGCTTTTAACCGTGACCTCGGCGGTCTGCCAGTCCTTTTCAACCGTTACCGTTACCTTCGCCTCGGTGTCCTCGTCAAAAAATCTGTCCAGCTTGGACATTCTTTTCTCAACCGTGTCAATGAAGTTCTGCTTGAGATTAACCTTTCTTCCAATAGTCTTAACCTTCATTTTGATGCCTCCGTTTGCGGAAATTTTAGTGGGGTTTTACAGGGTATCTCTCGCACCTTTATTATACCAATTTTCAAAGGCTAAATAAAGGAGAAAAAACAATTTTTACGTTCTCGACATATTTCGGCATTCTTTTTTGTAACAAAAGTGTTACAGTATTGACGCATTCCCTCTGTAACCTTATTTCATTTGTCTGCCGTTTCGCCGCGTTGCGAAACGGCTGTCTTTTTAACTAAAAACGCGAAGGCAAAATGCCTTCGCGTAATTTAACCTTCGCTTTGTTCCGTCTCGCTATCGCTTGGCTCCTCAACGGCGTTGCTGCCCGTGCCCGCCACGTCTACGAAGACTCTTTCGCCGGGCGCCGCGTAACCGAGCTTCTCACGCGCTATCTGTTCGATATAGTCCGCCTCGTCGGAGCTGTCAACTATCCTCATAAGCTCGTCGTTTTCAAGCTTCTGCTCCTCTATCTCGGCGTTTATTGCCATAAGCTGTTTTCTTTGCTTATAGTTGTCTATCTGGGTGGTTATTATCGACACAGCAAAATACGCACAGACCAAAAACAGCCCGACAAACAGTATCTTACGTCTGCGAGTATATTTTGACTGGTTCTTTTGTTTGGCTCTTGTCGCTTCCGCCATCTGTGTCTCTCCGCTTTTTTATACGGGAAGTATATTTCTTCCTACGCTGATTATACAACACATAATATCTCTTTTGCAAGCGTATTAACACATTTTTCACAAGTTTGAAGAGCGCGGCAAGGGGGCTAAGGAGAAAGCGAAGCATTTTTCTTACCGCTTTAAAGACCGTTTCCACAACAGGCGCGGCGACGGTAAAGTATATAAATACGGCAAGCGCCGCTCCCGCCGCCATAGTAAAGCGCGGTTGTCGCGAGACGGTTTCGCCTAAAATGAAGCAGAAGATAACAAAGCCGAACACCGAAAACAGCGGAACGTGAAGAAGGCACATTATTAGCTTGTTTCTTATCGGAAGAAGAAGCCTAAAGAGGTGATATAAAAAGCAAAGCACCGTGCTAAGCCCCATTACCTTAAGCCCGTCGATTATTATATCGGCGCCGCTCGCGCCTATAGCGGTCATCTACCCGCCCTTTTAAAGAAGCCCTCGCGCGGCTTCGGTCGGTCAACATACTGAAGCGAAGAGAACTCCCCTTCTACAAGCAGCTTCTTCGCGGCGTTGTCGAAGCTCTTTATTTTAAGCTCCTCACCGCGTATTACCACGTCGCCGTACTCGCTCACCGCTACCACGGCGTTTTCGTCGTAGCTTGTGACCTCGGCTATCCCCTCAATAATTACCTCGTTTCGGTTGTCTATGCGCGCTGAGTGCTTGCCGTGCGGCTTCTCGGCTGTCTGGGTTTCGGGCATAACGAAAAATCTCCTTTCGGGTACTGATAATATATACCCGCAAAGGAGACGAAATATGTCTTATTCTATTATCTCGAACATTTCGCGGGCGAAATCTTTGCCCGTCTTTTCCTCGGTGGAAAGCACGCGGGCTTTTATCGTCCTTTCGCCCATTGTAAGCTCTATTACGTCGCCGACCGAAACGCTGTAGGACGCCTTAACCGCTCGCCCGTTCACAGCAACGCGCGACGCGTCGCAGACCTCGTTCGCCACAGTGCGGCGTTTAATTATTCGGCTAACCTTTAAATATTTATCTAATCTCATATTTCCTCTTATAAAAATTTATCCCCGAAGCGAAACGCCTCGGGGATTCTTTTTCACGTCGCTTATTTCGCTACGCTGTCCTTAAGAGCCTTACCGGTCTTGAACTGGGGAACGCGCGTTGCCTTAACGTTGATTTTTTCTTTTGTCGCGGGGTTGATGCAGGTGCGTGCGGGACGGTCCTTCGCAAGGAATGTGCCGAAGCCCGCTATTGCTACCTTGTCACCCTTTGCGATAGCGTCAGTTATCGCGTCAAACATGGCGTCTACAGTGGCGTTAGCGTCCTTCTTCGTTGTGCCGACCTTCTCAGCAATAACTGTTACTAAATCTGCTTTTGTCATTTTATATCCTCCATAATATTAGCAGTTTCCTGCTTAATAACTTCCTTAGCCTCGCCCCAAAGCGCGTTCAGCCTATCCATTCCCGCCGTACGCATATCTATTTTCCTCTTTCGGGCAAGCTCTTCCACTATTGTAAACCGAAGTATGAACTTATTGCAAGCCTTTTCTAAAACTTCTTCGGAATCTACCTTTAAAAATCTCGCGACGTTGACCGCCGAGAAGAAAAGGTCTCCGAGCTCCTCCTCGTAGTTGGTGCCGCTCTCTATCGCTTCTTTTAGCTCTGCAAGCTCGCTTTCAAGCTCCGATACGGCGTCCTTCGTGCTTTCGTAATCGAAGCCGACGTAAGCCGCGCGTTTTTGTACCTTCTGGCTTCGCATAAGCGCGGGAAACGCCCGCGGAACGTCCGCTATAGCGTCTGTACCGCTCTTCTGGCTCTTTTCGACCCGCTTAATGTCCTCCCAGTTGCGAAGCACCGTTCCGCTGTCCTTCGCGGTAACGTCGCCGAAGATATGCGGGTGGCGAAGCACAAGCTTTTTACATTCGTCGTCCGCGACGGCGTCAATATCAAACTCGCCCGTCTCGCTCTCCATTTCGGAATGAAGCAGCACCTGTAAAAGCACGTCGCCAAGCTCCTCTTTTAGAAGGTGCTTGTCCTTCTTGTCGATAGCGTCTACCGCCTCGTAGGTTTCCTCGATAAAGTTCTTGCGAATGCTCTCGTGTGTCTGTACCTTATCCCAAGGACAGCCCTTTTCGGGGTCGCGCAGAAGGTGAACAAGCTTTACAAGGTCTTCCAGATTATATCTATCTTTAATCTCAAAATTCACCATTTTATTTTACCTTATTATGTGTAGCTTTTCAAGGATTTTTACAATTTTTTTACCGCCGGGAAGCTCAATTACGTCGTCGGGCTCTATCGCCTTCATCATACCTATCGCTATAAGGTAAACCACTCCGCCGACGGCTATCGACGCTACGGTGGCTATCTTCTCGCCTACGTTCAAAAATTCTATTATTAAATTGTAGGATACCAGCGCGTACGCACCCGTAAGCAGTCCCGCGAGGAGCGGGCGACCCATAATGCTTCTCATATCAAGCTTTATCTTCGTCACCTTTCGCAGAACGATAATGCTCGCGAGCGTTATCGTTAGGAAGCAAAGCAGGTTGCCGAGCGGCGCGGCTTTTATGTTAAGGTAGGGTATAGCCACTATAAAGTAGTTGGTCGCAAGCTTTATAAGTCCGCCTATTACCATAAGTATGACGGGCACGTCAACTCTGCCGACAGCTTGAAGCATAGCGTTAATGGGATTTACCACCGCCACAAAGATAGCCGCTATGCCGAGCACAGTAAGCATAGGCTCGACAAGCTGCGCGCCGACGGGTCTTGAAGCATAGATAAGCTTTGATATTGGACCCGCAAGGAAGGCTATTCCGAAGCCCGCGGGCGCGGCAATTAGCATTGTGACGCGCATTGCGGATTCCATATATTTTTTAGTAAGCGGCATATCTCCAGTCATCCAAGACGAAGAGATGTGCGGAAGGGCGCTCATACCGAAGGAGCCCGTAAGCGCAGGCACAAGGTTGAATATCGGCATAGCCATATTGTAAACGCCGTAGAGGTAGTTCGGTAGGTCCCCCGCCTGCTTTTCGGCAAGCTCAAGTATCCCCATATGCGAGGCGTAAAGCGTCTGGATATCCGTTTCCACAACAAGCTTTAGACGGTCAAGAATAGAGACGTTATCAATAAGCCCCGTTATGGTGACAGCCACGGAGGAGAGCGCGATAGGTATACCTATCCTTAAAATCTGTTTTAGAATAGTGCCGCTCTTGTTCGCCTCGGGGCTTGCGGCGAGCTGCTCGGCGGTAATGCCGTCGCCCTTGAAGATATGGCGAAGCACAAGGTACAAGTAGCCAACAAAGGTCGATAGGCTTACGCCGAAGATAGCGCCGGCGGCGGCAAGCGAAAGTATAGTAACCTCGGCGTCCGCAGAGGACATAGCCGCGCCGAAGACGGTGCCAAAGCTTGTAAACTCGTTAGTGAAGTAGTTTTTGAAAATATACGCGCCCGCAAGTCCGCCCGCGGCTTTAAAAAGCACCTCTATAACCTGAGAAATCGCGGTGGGGCTCATATATTTAAGTCCCTGATTGTAGCCGCGGTAGGTGCACATTAAACAGCTGAAGATGATGGACGGCGCAACGGCGATTATACAGTAGTAAGCTCTGGGCGAGTGAACAACAAGGTCAACGTATGGCCGAGCAAGCAGCACCAACGCCGCAGCAAACACCACGCCCATACATATAAGCAGTATGCGTGAAACGCGGATAACCCGCTTTATATCCTTAAACCTTCCCTTAGCGGAATAGTCAGCCACTATCTTTGAAATAGCGACAGGGAAGCCCGTTACCGCTATAGAATAAACGGTAAGGTAGAAGTTGTACCCCGTGGAGTAGAACCCCATTCCGTCCTCGCCGATAGCGGCGGTAAGCGGTATACGATATATCGCCCCGACAAGCTTGCTAATAATAACCGCAAGCGTCAGGACGAGCGCGCCTTCCATTAAGGATTGTTTCTTCTTAGCCAATACTGTGTCCTTCTTAAACAAAAAATTGCGGACGAACGTTTTTCGTCCGCGCGATAAGTACTTTATCTTGCAAGCTCAATTTCCGCTTGTATCTTCGCAAGCTTCGCCTTAAGCGAGTCGAGAACCTCTACGCAAAGCGAAAGCTTTTCGCCGTTCTCCGCGTCGTTTTTTCTGCTCTCGTAGTAAAGCTCGCCGAGCTTTCTGTACTCAGCGCGAATATCGCCCTTTGTCTGTATCTCGGAAGCCTTTAGCTTTCCCTTGTCAATTAATGCCTCAGTAGTCTCCGCGACGGTATTTGCAGCCCTCTTGGTGGTATCGACTACCTTGTCGAAAAAATCGTTCGCCATTCGATAGTCTCCCTTACTGATAATATGTATTTATAAAAACAATTATATATACGCTTTTAAAAATTAGCAAGCAAAATGCGTCGGTTATAGCTGAAGTCCGCCGTAAAATTCGCGAATTACCGAGTTCTTCGGCACATTTGCAACGTCCATAGGCTCAAAGCGCCTAAAAAGCTCTTGCAGTCTTAACAACACGGGTCGGTAATCCTCGCCCTGCGTTTCGTCCTCGCAGATGAGTGAAAGTATCGGTATCGTCACGCACGGCTCATACTCAAGCGAGGTATTAAGAAGCATATCTGCGTTCACCTTAAAGGGCTTTATCCATTTCTTTTCGCCCTCAAGGATACGGTGCCAATATTCAAGGGTGTTGCGAACAGAGTTTCCCCTAAAGTAATAGTCGCGTATAAGGCGGCGGATTATTCTAATCTCTCTTGTGGAGATTATACGCTTTCCATCCTCAGCGTACTCGGTACGAAGACCCGCGTATATTTTGAATATCTTGTCCGCGCGCACCCCCTCAAGTAAAAGCGGATTAAGCGCGTGTATGCCCTCGACTATGAGAAGGTCGTCGCCGCCAATTATTAACTCCTTTTCTTCGTCGCCCGGGCGGCGCTTAATAAAATCGAACTGAGGCATAACCGTCCTGCCCGTCTCGATAACCTCGTTAAGGCAGGTGTGAATCCTTTCGATATTTAGCGCGCCGACGTGCTCCATATCGGGCGTGCCGTCGGAGGACCGTGGATATCGGTCCACCTCAATAAAGAAATCGTCAAGCGAAACGACGGTGGCGTTAATTCCGCGAAGCATAAATTCAACGGCAAGCTTCTTCGCCGAGGTGGTTTTTCCGCTCGCCGAGGGACCTGAAAGCATAATAACCTTTGCGCCGTGCGCCGTAACCTCGTCCGCTATGCCGCGAAGCCGCGCCGAGTACTCGTTCTCGCACCACTCGATATAGTTATCCTTTTTCGCTCGCTCGTTTATCTCGCTTACCTCAAGTAAGCTTTTCGCTTTAAACCTATCTGCCATAATACTCGGTAACGCCTTTCTTTCTCTTTAAAATCTCGCCAAAGTTGTTTATGTATTCTATAGGGTACTTGTAATTGTATATACGCTCGATTAAATTCTTATCCCTATCTACTATTTTAGTAACGCCGCCCGCTCCGCAAGCGAAGATAGTGTGCAGCTCCTCCATAATAAAAATGTTATAAAGGCATTCCTTACCTAATAGAGTATACCCTGTATTTTCAAGTCCGTCCACCGTTCCCTTTTGTTTATACATATAATACGGCAGATACCCCGTCTTCATAAGCGTTTCGGTCGCATAATCTACCATTTCACCCGCGTCAGGCGACGCTGAAAACCGCCGCTCGGTAAGGCTTGACGCACGCTTAAGCGTCAGCGCGTGAACGGTTATGTTTTCGGGCGAAAGGTTTTTTACCCACGAAAGTGTATGCTTAAAGCTATCAATATCGTCATAGGGCAATCCCGCTATTAGGTCTGCGTTAATATTATCGAAGCCCGCTTCCCTCGCTTCGCAAAAGCACCGCTCAATGTCGCCCGCCGTGTGCTTGCGCCCAATTAGCTTCAATACCTCGTCGTTCGCCGTCTGCGGATTTATGGAAAGCCTCGTCACTCCCGCGTCCTTTAGTACCGCAAGCTTTTCGAGATTGACGGTATCGGGTCTTCCCGCTTCAACCGAAAACTCGCGTACCGCCTTAATATCGAAGCACTCGTTAATCGTAGCGCAGAGCCGTGACAGCTCAGCCGCTGTCAGCACCGTCGGCGTGCCGCCGCCGATATACACCGTCTCCAGCCTTAAGCCGAGGCTCTTTATTAGCCGCGAGGTTTCTTTTATTTCTTCACAGAGAATCTTAATATAGGGCTCAATAAGCTGCCTGTCCCGCTCGACTGACTTCGAGATGAAAGAACAGTAGCTGCAACGCGAGGGGCAAAAGGGAATTGAAACATAAAGCGAACAGGAATTCTTTGTGTTAATCGCCGACGCCGCGCGGGAATACCGCGAAACGCTTACGCATAGCTTTGCTTTATCCTCGTTAACTCTGTGCCTTGTTTCAAGCCGCCAGAGTATCTCCTCTTCCGAAAGCCCGCTCTCAAAAAGCTGTGCCGCGTACTTCGCGGGACGTATGCCCGTTACTACTCCCCACTTGGGTGACTTACCCATAATAGAGCAAAGCATATCATACAAAAGACAGGCAAGCTCATGCTCGCATTCCTTGTCGCAGGCGTCGCTCGGAAGCTTTTTTACGTTACCGAGCGGGCGGGCGTCGATATACGCCACGCAGAAGAGGTCGGTCGAGTCCTTCGTTCTGACGAGCCTTAAATAGGCGTAATCAATGCTTTTATCATTCTTCGCGGGCGAGCGCTCCTCGACCGTCACGTCGCGAAAAAACAGCCGCGCTATATTCGCAAGCTCGTAGCCGAAACGGTTGCCCTTAATGAAAACCGTCATTTCACCGCGTCCTTAAAAGGGTTAAACTGCCTTTCGTGCGAAAGGGTGGTGCTATCTCCGTGCCCGGGAAAAACGCTGAAATCCCCATCAAGCTTGAAGAGCCGCTTTAACGAAACCCTCAGCTCGTCAAAGGAGCCGACGGGAAGGTCGCTTCTGCCTATACTCTCGCAAAAAAGGGTATCCCCTGAAAAGATTATGTCGCCACAGATATAGCAAACTCCGCCGCGAGTGTGTCCGGGTGTATCCAACACGCTAAAGTCTAAGCCCGCCGCGTTAATGCTCTCTCCGCCGCGAAGCAGAAGGTCTGCGGGAAGTTTAATAGCCTCCTTATCCGCTTCGCCCACCGCTATCTTCGCGCCCGTCTTTTCCTTAACCGCCGCGAGCGCGCCGATATGGTCAAAATGAGTATGGGTCAATAAGATATACTCCACACTCAGCTTTTTGCTGTCAATAAACTCTGCTATCTTTTCCGCGTCCGCGCCCGGGTCAATTATAACCGCTCTTTCGCCGTTACTTACGACGTAGCAGTTTGTCTCAAGCATTCCGACCTTTAATATGTCTATCTTCATCTGTTCCACTCCGCTGTATCAAGAATTATTGTTACTGGTCCGTCGTTTTCAAGTTCCACCTTCATATCCGCGCCAAACTCCCCCGTCACCACGTTTTTTACGGTGTAGCAGCGAAGGCTCGTCACGAACCGCTCATACAAGGCCTTCGCGAGGTTCGGCTCCGCCGCGTTTGTGAAGGAGGGTCTGTTTCCGCTTTTTGAATCAGCGGCAAGGGTGAAGTTTGATACCACAAGGCAATCCAGCCAAAGGTCCTCGGCACTTAGGTTAAGCTTTCCTCCCGCGTCGCCAAATATGCGAAGCTTTGCCGTTTTTTCGGCAAGTCTGTCCGCCTCCTCGGCTCGGTCTCCCGCGCAGGCGCAGAAGAAACAGGCAAGCCCTTTTCCTATCTCGCGGCGTTCTCTTGAGTTAATTGTGACCGAAGCGTGCGATACTCTTTGTATAACAGCCTTCATTGTTTACTCCTTGTTAACGCGCGGCTCTGTCTATGCTTTCCACGTCCTTGACCTTCATAAGCTTTTGAATTACCGAATTAAGGTGCTCGATATTATTTATGCCTATTGTAACGGTTATTGAGGCTCTGCCGTCGTTATCGGTTCTCGTCGAAAAATTAAAGATTGAAATATGCATCTGCGAGAGGAGCGTGCTTATATCAGCTATAAGCCCCGTGCGGTCAATGCAATGGATTTCGAGGGTAGATTTAAAGCTTTCCTTTACGTTCGCCGCCCACGAGACGTTTATCCAACGTGCGGAGGTTTCGTCAAGGTAATGCGCCGCTTGCACGTTCATACAGTCGCGCTTATGCACCGAAACGCCGTGTCCGCGGGTAATAAAGCCGATTATATCGTCGCCGGGCAGCGGGTTGCAGCACCGCGCAAATTTTACAAGGCAGTTGTCCAGCCCCTCTACAATTACGCCCTCGGCGTTCTTGCTGTTGTGCGTTACCGTCGGTACGTCGAAAACCTCAACGGGGTCGTTCTGCTTAACAAGCTTTTCGTACTCGTCCTTTATCTTGGGCAGCATTCGGGACATCTGTATTCCGCCGTAGCCTATCGCGGCGAACATCTCCTCTACGCTGTTTAGCTTTTGGCGGCGAGCTATCTCCTCTACAAAGGATTCGTACTGCTCGGCGGGTAAGCTTATGAGGTGGCGGCGAAGCTCCTTATCGAAGATATGCTTGCCTTCCTCAACGTTTTCTTCCTTCTTTTCTTTCTTAAACCACGAGCGTATCTTTGACTTTGCCTCGCTCGTGCTGACAATTGATAACCAGTCGCGGCTCGGTCCTTTATCCTTAGGTCCCGTTAAAACCTCGACAATTTCGCCCGTTTTTACCTTGTAGTTAAGTGGCACAATGCGCCCGTTCACCTTCGCGCCCATCATTCGGTTACCGACAGCGGAATGTATCGCGTAGGCGAAATCTATCGTGCAGGCGCCCACGGGCAGGTTTATTACGTCTCCCTTTGGGGTGAAGACAAAAACCTCCTCTGGCAGAAGGTCGCTTTTTATGTTGCGAAGGATATCGACGGAATCCTCCGATTCCTTCTGGCTTTCAAGTAGCTGGCGCACCCACGCGAGGCGCTCCTCAAGCTTATCCTTGCCCCTTATGCCGACCTTGTACTTCCAGTGTGCGGCTATGCCGTATTCTGCGGTGTAGTGCATATCATAGGTGCGTATCTGTATCTCGAAGGGGATAGCCTCCTTGCCGACCACTGTCGTATGAAGCGACTGGTACATATTCGGCTTAGGAGTTGAGATATAGTCCTTAAAGCGGTTCGGCAGAGGACGGTACATATCGTGAAGCAGACCAAGCGTGTTATAGCATTCCGCGACGGTATTAACTATAACGCGAACTGCGTAAACATCGTAAATCTCCTCGAAGGAACGGTTTTGTATATAAAGCTTGCGGTATATTCCGTAAACGGATTTCACGCGGGAGGTTATCTCCGCGCCCAAAATGCCGTTTTCCTCTATTCTCGCCCTTATCGCCTTAGTTATAGACTCAACAAAGCTTTCGCCCTTGTTATTCTTTTCAAGCATTCCGATAATATCGTTGTAGCCATAATTATCGAGGTACTTAAGTGACAGGTCCTCAAGCTCTTCACGGAAGTTGCTCATCCCTAAGCGGTGCGCTATCGGCGCGTAAACCTCCATGGTTTCAAGCGCCTTATCCCGCCGCTTCTGTTCGGGCACCGCGTCGAGCGTGCGTAGATTATGAAGCCTGTCGCAGAGCTTTACAAGCATTACTCGTATATCCTTACTCATAGCGAAAAGCATCTTGCGAAGGTTCTCCGCTTGCTGCTCCTCTACCGACGAAAAGGGAATTTTGCCGAGCTTCGTTACGCCGTCCACAAGAAGGGCGATACCCTCGCCAAAGTCGTGCTCTATCTTTTCGAGCGTGGTGTCGGTATCCTCAACGACATCGTGAAGCAGCGCCGCGCATATGCTCTCGGTATCAAGCCCTAAATCGACGAGCAGTGACGCGACATAAACGGGGTGGACGATATACGGCTCGCCTGTCTCACGTTTCTGGTCGCCGTGGCTTTTATAGGCAAGCTCATAAGCCCTGCCTATAAGGTCAAGGTCATACTGTCTGCCGCTATTTTCAATTTGAGTTTTCAGCTCGCCGTAGGTCATTTTTCTTCTCCGCTTAGTATCCTGAAGGTAATAGATTCGTTAAGGTCGCGCTTCTCGCTGCTTTCGCAGACGGCGAAAACGCGCAAAGCGCCCTTTCTGCTGGTTTTAGCAAGGTTCAGTTCCTCTAATACGTCGCAGGCGGCAAGCGCCTTCCCGGGGTTTATTTCAAAGAATTCGCTGTTTATGGCACGGTAATCGTAGCGGTCAAGTTCCTTGATTCGAAGCCGCTTATATACATAGGCTATATCCTGCCGCGTAAGGGCAATAAGCCCGCCCTCGTCCTTGTAGCTTTCTTTTCTGAAGCAGAACGTGCGGTAGAGGTCCACCGAACGAAAATCGTCGTCGGTAAGCCCGCTTTTTCTAATCTCTTTTATCTTTACTGAAACAACCTCCTTTTGAGAGGCAGAGGAATATATGCTCAAATTGAACGCCACGTCTACCCTATCGCCCGCGAGAAGCCCAAGGCTTGCGGGAAGACTCGAAAAGAGCGCGCCCGAAACAGAAGCCCCGTTCTCCTTAAAGGTCACGCGGGAGTGACGCTCGCCGAGTCCCGTTACCGCTACAACCTCCGCGCCCTTGACCGCAAACACGGGTTCTTCGTTTGCGCAGCCGAAGGGAGAAAGCGCGGAAAGCTCAGCGACAGAAGTCTGCGAGATATCCTTTAAGCTTATGTAGGAATCTATCTTTAATTCGGGAAGCCTTATTTTTTCGCAGTTGTTCGTACAGTACTCGAAAATCCTCGCTTTGAACTCGGTAAGTTTATCCTCGCTCATCATAAAGCCCGCCGCCATATCGTGACCGCCGAACTTAGTCAGTATATTCGAACAGGAGCATATAGCGTCATAAAGAGAGAAGCCCTTTACGCTGCGCCCGCTGCCTTTAGCCTCGCCCTCCTCCACGGAGATAACAATAGCGGGCTTCGCGTAGCGCTCAACAAGCCGCGAGCAGACTATGCCGATAACGCCCGAATGGAGTCTTTCACCCGACACAATAATTACAGGCTCGCGAAGAATTGAGGGGTCGCTGTCTATCGCCTCCTCTATTAGCTTCGCTATCTCCTGCTCGGTAGTCTGACGGGTTTTGTTGAGCTCGCAGAGCTCCTCGGCGGTTCTTTCCGCTTCCTCGGGGTCCTCGGTAATAAGAAGCCGTAAAGCGAGCGCCGCGTTGCCCATTCTTCCCGCCGCGTTTATCCTCGGCGCGAGCGAAAAGGCTATCCCAGCGGCGTCAAGGGTCGTAACGTCTAAGCCCGACCTTTCACAGAGCGCCGCAAGCCCCGCGTTCTCGAAATAAGGCAGCGCCGCAAGCCCCGCCTTTACTATACGTCGGTTTTCGCCAGTAAGCGGCATTATATCTGAAACGGTGCCAATCGCCGCATACACGCTGTAAAGCTCCAGCATCTCCTCAACGCCGCAGTTTTCGCAAGCGGCGGCGAGCTTTAGCGCAACGCCCACGCCCGCGAGCTGCTTAAATTCACTCTCGTCGTCCTCGCGTAACGGGTCTACCACCGCGACGGCGTTCGGCAGCACCTCGGGAGCGTGGTGGTGGTCGCAGACAACCGTATCTATGCCGAGCGTCTTCGCGTAATCTATCTCGTCCTTAGCGGAAATACCGTTATCAACCGTAATTATCAGCGATACATTGTACCGCTTCATTCTGTCTATCGCCTCAGTAGAAAGTCCGTAACCCGTAGACTCCCTTGTGGGAAGCGAGCAGACTACACGCGCCCCGCAGCCCTGCAAGTAGGAATACATAAGCGCCGTGGAGGTTACTCCGTCCACGTCGTAGTCGCCGAAAACCGCGATTACCTCATCGTTCTCTATCGCCTCGTTTATCCTCTTTGCCGCCTTGTCCATATCCTTAAGGTCAAAGGGTGAGGCAAGCTCCGAGTCTTCGTTTAAAAAAGCCGCCGCCTTTTCGGGCGTATCGTAGCCCCGCGCGGCAAGTACCCTTGCCGCAAGCTGCCCGATACCGAGCGCTTCACATAAGCTCTTCACCGTGTCTTCACTAAAATTAGGCGCATTCCATCGTCTGAGAATCATTGTCCTTTTCTATCTCCAATCAGTCTGCTTTCCATTCTTTCATAACCGCAAGCGCGGTTTTTATTCCGTCCACCGCCGCGCTCATAATGCCGCCAGCGTAGCCCGCGCCCTCTCCGCAGGGGTATACGCCATAGGCGTTTTTCGCGTGCCTCGTTTCCTCGCGTAGTATCCGAACTGGCGAGGAGGTTCTGGTTTCCGCACCCGTAAGCACCGCTCCACCGTTCCGCCAAAAAGCCGCCATCTTCGAAAATTCAGCAATACCGTACCGCATAGCGTCCGCGGTTTCCTTGCCCAAAATTTCATCAAAGCTTGCGGGAGCAACCCCTCTTTCGTAGCTCGGCTGAACGTCTTTCAAATTGAGCGCCGCTTTTCCCTCAAGAAAGCTCTTTACGTCGCACGCGGGCGCTTTATAATCGCCTTTCGTCGCGGTAAACGCCGCCGCTTCAATTCTTCGCTGATAGCTTATCGCGTCGAAGGGGTTTGTTCCGAATTCCTTTTCCCCCACCGACACTACAAGCGCGCTGTTCGCGTTTTTACCGTCGCGCGCGTAGCTGCTCATACCGTTAGTAACCACGCCGCCCTCCTCGGACGCCGCGGGCACCACCACGCCGCCCGGACACATACAGAAGGTATACACTCCTCTTGTGCCGCAGTGCGCCGAAAAATTATATTCCGCGTTCGGCAGCAGCGGGTTTTGGTACTGCTCGCCGTACAGAGCGCGGTTGACCTCGCTTTGCAGGTGCTCTATCCTCGCGCCGACAGAGAAGGGCTTTGCCGTAAGCTCAAGCCCAGCGCGGTGAAGCACGCCGAAGGTATCACGCGCGCTGTGCCCGCAGGCGATAATAAGCGCCTCAGCGTTTAGTCTTTCACCGTTAAACGTAACAGAGCATAGCCTGCCGTTCTTTATTTCAAGTCCCTCAAGGGTCGTGTGAAAACGTATCTCGCCGCCGTTTTCAATAATCGCCTCACGCAACCTTGCGACGACCGTGCGTAGCTTATCGGTTCCGATATGCGGCTTTGCCTTTACCGCTATGTCCTCGGGCGCGCCGAACTTTAAAAAGGTATCGGTTACAAAATCGCAGAGCGGGTCGTTTATACGGGTGGTAAGCTTGCCGTCTGAAAAGGTACCTGCGCCGCCCTCGCCGAACTGAACGTTGTTTTGAGTATCAAGCGCGCCGCCGTGAAAGAAGCCCTCTACCGCCGTGACCCTCTCTTCAAGGCTTCCGCCCCTTTCCGCTACAATCGGACGATAGCCGTAAAGGCTAAGAAGATACGCCGCGAAGATGCCCGCGGGTCCGAAGCCCGCAACAACGGGGCGTGAGTTAAGCTTTATTGTTCCCTGCCTTACTGTCAGCGGTTCCCTCTTTATTAACGAAACGAAGGGTACCGAAGCGCAAAGACTGCGCTCAGTGCCCTCGTTATTCAGCGTCAGTAGGACCGAGCAGACTATGCTCAGCTTGCCGTGCCTCGCGTCGTAGGAGACGCGTCTTAGCTTATAATCGGTAACCGCGCCGCGCGGTATTTTTAGCAGCGTGCACGCCGCTTCCGCCGCTTCCGCCGCTGTCGCTTCGAGCGGGATTCTTATTCCCGATACGGCTATCATCAGTTAGGCTCCACCTCTATCATTACTGTATAGTCGCCTATTACCCATGTGGTATCGTTCGAGGTAACGTGGAAGATAACGGGCACGCTGCTCGTTCCGCTCTCCACGTTAGCTTGGCTCATATCAACTATCGCTATTACCGAGCCCGAAAGCAGCGACTCTACGTCTGCGGCGGGTCCTATAACGGTAACGTCACTAATACGCTGGGTTAGTATTTTAACGTTGCAGTTCTCCGGCGCGTTTTGTAGACGAATATCGGTAATGTTAATCTTTTTACTCGCGAGGTCCTCACGCGGGAAGGTGACGCTCACCGTTTCAATATTGTCAAGGTTTAAATATCCCGTCGGAAGGTTAATTTCAAAGGTATAGGTCTCGCCTACCTTAAAGCTTGCGAGGTCCACATAGCCGATTATCTTTGTTTTTAGGTTATCAATAACGCTCTCGCTCGCGGCGACCTGAAGCTTCGAGGCTGACATCACATACTTAATGGTGCTTGTGTCAAAGCCTGCGGGAACGTTTGTGAATTCGATATCCAAATTCAGCATTCCCTGCTTATAGACGGGTACGGTTAAGGTCACCTTGTCGTTATCCAGCTTAAAGGAATCGAGTGGCAGCTCGTTGCCGTTATTGTCATAAATAATTATCGGGCACTCAACCGTTACAGACTTATCGAGCGTTCCGCCCACGTCGTATGCCGCCACAACGCGGTTAATGTTAGCCATCTCCTGTTCGGGACCGACTATTGTTATCTCGGCGGGCGAGACGGAAACGTTCCCTGTCATAAAGCCGTCGCCTACCGAAAGACCTATAATTTCGGTACCAACCGTGAACTTCTTAGAATCCGCCTTATCTATCTTAACCGTTATGGAAGCAGGGGTAATGGAGCTTACCGTATAATTATCCATTGAGTTGCTCTTTGTAGCTATAAGCTTCAACTCATAGGTTCCCGCCTCTGTTACAGAGGAAAAGACCGGCGTAACAATTACGCTGCGGCTGTCGAGCGTACCGACAACTCCGCGCGGGCCTTCCACCGTGACGTTTACCTTGTATTCCTCGTCGGTTATAATATCAAGTCCAAGACTTGAAAGCATACTGTTGGACGACGAAAGGTTAACAGGTACATCGCGTATGGTGGAGGTCATTTCGGGGCTTATAGTAAACACAACTATAGCCCAACAGATAATAGCGGCGATAATGGAAAACGCCACCTGAAACCATTTCTTATTAAATAACGAATATAATCCTTTTTTCATTTTTTAAACAGCCTCCCGAGGAACCTTTTAGCCCTGCTGTCCTCCTCCTTATCGACGGGAATTATCTCGCCTTGAAGGAGTCTGAAAAGGCTTACCCTATCTAACCGCCGCACAATAATTCCGTTCTGCGCAAGAGATATTATACCCGTTTCCTCGGAAACGACAACAATGAGCGCGTCGGAATTTTCGCTCATGCCGAGCGCCGCTCTGTGGCGCGTTCCCATATCCTTGCTTATGCCGCTGTTGCTCTGCGAAACGGGAAGCAGACAACCCGCCGCCGCCACGCGCCCGCCTATTAGAATTACCGCGCCGTCGTGAAGGGGCGAGCCCTCATAGAAGATAGTTTCTATTAGCTCTGACGTCGCGTTTGAGTCTATCCTTGTACCCGTGCGAACTATTTCATCAAGCCCCGTCTTTCTCTCAATTACAATTAGCGCGCCCGTCTTTTCCTTTGACATATGCTCCGCGCTGTCGCACACCGCGGAAATTGCGTCGTTCCAGACGGTAACCTCCTCGGCGGTTGTCTTGCCTAAAATTGACGAGAAGGAGCTAAGGCGGCTTCTTCCCACCTGCTCAAGTATACGGCGTATTTCGGGCTGAAAAACCACAACCAGCGCGAGAAGTCCGAACTGCAGCACGTTTTCAAGTACAAAGGTGGTGGTTTTCATTCCTATTCTGTACGCAATAAGGTAGCCTACGAGCAGAATAATAATTCCCTTTGTAAGCTGCGCCGCGCGGGTTTTCCTTACAAGATTAATTATCTGATAGATAACATACGCAATTAGCGCAATATCGAGAATATCAGCCCACGGGAAACGGTTCCCGAAGCTTGCGAAAAAGGTTTTAATCGAATACATTATTCCGTCCATTGCGTCACCGCCTTTTTGTTAATCTGATATGGATTTACCGCTTTATTCTAATTTAGAAGCGCTAAAGCGTGCGCGGCTATTCCCTCTTTGCTTCCCGTAAAGCCTAAGCCCTCCTCGGTCGTGGCTTTTACGCTCACCCTCGAAGGCTCTATGCCGAGCCCAGCCGCTATCTTCTTTCGCATTTCATCTATATACGGGCGAAGCTTAGGTCGCTCGCACAGCACCGTAGCGTCCACGTTCACCACCGAAAAACCGTTCTCGGCAATTACGCGCGAAACCTCTTTTAAAAGCGCGAGACTGTCAGCGCCTTTATACTTTTCGTCGCTGTCGGGGAAAAGCTTGCCGATATCGCCGAGCGCCGCCGCGCCTAAAAGCGCGTCCATTACCGCGTGGACAAGCACGTCTGCGTCCGAATGTCCGAGAAGCCCCGTTTCGTGCGGTATCTCCACACCGCCAAGGATAAGCTTTCTTCCCGCAACGAGCTTATGTACGTCGTAACCGTGACCTATCCTCATTTCGCACGCTCCCGCTATAGCCTTCGCTCTCGCGATATCCTCTTTTGTCGTTATTTTAATATTGTTTCTTTCGCCCTCGACCAACGTAACCCTTTCGCCGTGCCGCTCTAAAAGCAAGCAGTCGTCAAACGCCTCGCTGTTTCCCTTAGCCGCTTCGTTATAAAGCGACGCGTTGAAAACCTGCGGAGTCGCCACCGCGAAAAGCTTATCCCTGTCGGGAGTTCCTGTTATAACACCGTTCTGCGCCGTCTTTATCGTGTCCACCACGGGAACGGCGGGTGCCGCCGCGCCCGAAACAAACGCCGCTTCAATTACCCGCGTCACAAGCGCGTCGCTTGCGAAGGGGCGCGCCGCGTCGTGTATCGCGTAGTATTCGGCTTTCTTTGAGGTCGCGGCTATCGCGTTGAGGGTGGAGGCGAGCCTTGTTGCCCCGCCCTTCACGACAGCCGTGACCTTACTGTAAGCTTTTGAAAGCTCTTTTACCTTATCTAAGCTTTCTTCCTTTGCGGCTATGACAATTTCGGATATAAGCGCATTATTCTGCATAAGGGCAATCGAGCGCTCAAGCACGCTCATACCGCCGATATTCAAAAACAGCTTGTCCGCACCGAAACGGCTCGAAGAGCCGCCCGCGACAACAATCGCGCTTACCGTTTGCATAGCCACTACTCCTTAAAGGTTTTTGCCGAGCTCTATCGCCTTTCTGTTTGAGTCAAGAAGATTCGCCTTCTTGGGCGGTATGCTCTTTTGTAGTCCCTTGTCGATGCCCTCGTCAGATACGAAGGGCGTAGCCTTAATCGCTCTGCCGATAAGAAGCATATTTGAAAGACCAGAAAGCCCATTCTTTTCGGCAAGCTCTGTCGCGTCAAGACCTATTATGGTGATGTCCGAGCGGGTGTTCTTCGCGTCGATAAGCGAGCTGTCGTAAACAACGATACCGCCGGGTGCAACCGAGCCGATAAATTTATCGTAGGAGGGCTGGTTCATAGCCACGAGTAAATCTGGGTTAAGCACAAGCGGCGAGCCGATAGCCTTGTCGGAGACAACCACCGAGCAGTTAGCCGTACCGCCGCGCATTTCAGGACCGTAGGACGGAAGCCACGAGACGTTCTTATTGTCGCAAAGCCCCGCGTAGGCAAGCACCTTTCCCGCGAAGAGAACGCCCTGTCCGCCGAAGCCCGCGAGTATAATGTTCTTTAACATTTTACTTCGCCTCCTTTGCGTTTACGTCCTTGTATACGCCTAACGGATAGTAAGGAATCATATTGTCGTCTATCCACTTAAGCGCGTCGAGCGGAGAAAGACCCCAGTTGGTGGGGCAGGCGGAAAGCACCTCTACAATAGAGAAGCCCTTGCCGTCGAGCTGGTTCTGGAACGCTTTCTTTATAGCCTTCTTCGCGGCGTTGACGTGCTGTGGGCTATTGACAGCCACGCGCTCGGCGTACGCCGTACCCGTAAGGGTGGAAAGCATCTCGCATACCCTTATGGGATATCCCGCGATATTCGTGTCGCGCCCGTAGGGGGTGGTCTGCGTTACCTGACCGGGTAAGGTCGTGGGCGCCATCTGCCCGCCTGTCATACCGTAAATGGCGTTATTGATAAAAATTATAGTAATGTTCTCGCCGCGCGTCGCGGAATGAACCGTCTCCGCCGTGCCGATAGCGGCAAGGTCGCCGTCGCCTTGATAGGTGAAGACCACCGCGTCCTTTAAGGAACGGCGAAGTCCCGTCGCCACTGCGGGCGCGCGTCCGTGCGCCGCTTCCACCATATCGCAGCCGAAATAGTCGTAAGCGAGCACCGCGCAGCCAACGGGCGCGACACCGACGGTTCTTCCTTCAATGCCAAGCTCGTCAATTACCTCGGCGACAAGGCGGTGAACAATACCGTGGGTGCAGCCGGGGCAGTAGTGGGTGGGGATATCCACGAGCGCGTGAGGTCTTTTAAAAACTGTATCCATTATTGCTTACCTCCCGCAATCTTCTTAATCTCTTCATAAACTTCCTTCGGTGTGGGGATAATTCCGCCCACACGACCGAAGAAGGAAACGGGGCACTGTCCCTTAACCGCGAGCTTCACGTCGTCTACCATCTGTCCCATGCTCATTTCTACGGTGAGTATGCTCTTGAGGTTCGCCGCGCGCTCGTTTATCTCCTTTTCAGGGAAGGGCCAAAGCATAACGGGGCGCATAAGTCCAACCTTAATGCCCTCCTCGCGCGCCATATCAACGGCTGTGCCCGCCACGCGCGCCATAGAGCCGTAGGCGACAACGGCAAGCTCCGCGTCGTCCATTAAATAGTTCGCGAGCTTCTGCTCGGTTTCCTTTATAACCTTGTATCTCTCGTATCTTGCCATTACTGACTTCTCAAGCTTCGCGGGGTCGAGGTAAAGGCTGTTAACTACGTTATGCGCGCGCTTTCCGCCGTGACCGTTCGTAGCCCACGGCTTTTCTATAAGCTTCGGGCTTCTTTCGGGGAAGGCAACGGGTTCCATCATCTGACCAAGTAAACCGTCGGACAGAATCATAGCGGGCATTCTATACTTTTCAGCAAGCTCAAACGCATCGAAGACCATATCCACCATCTCCTGTATTGAGGAGGGCGCAAATACGAGAAGCTGGAAATCTCCGTGACCAAGCGCCTTTGTCGCCTGCCAATAGTCTCCCTGTGACGGCTGAATTCCGCCAAGTCCGGGGCCCGCCCTTTGAACGTTGATTATTAAGCAGGGAAGGTCGCTTCCCGCTATGTAAGATACGCCCTCGGACTTAAGGCTTACGCCGGGGGAGCTTGAGCTTGTCATGGCGCGAACGCCAGCAGACGCGGCGCCGAGCAGCATATTAATAGCCGCAACCTCGCTCTCCGCTTGCATATAAACTCCGCCCTCAAGCTTCGGAAGCTTCTTCGCCATATAGGCGGCAAGCTCGGTCTGGGGTGTAATGGGGTAACCGAAGAACTCTATGCAGCCCGCTCTGATTGCGGCCTCCGCGAGAGCCTCGTTACCCTTCATAAGCAGCTTGTCAGACATTATTTCGCCGCCTCCTTTTCTACTGTAATAGCAACGTCGGGGCACATCGTAGCGCATATCGCGCAGCCGATACAATTTTCGGCGTTCGCGGGTTGCGCGGGGTGATAGCCTTTTTCGTTGTGCTTCGACTTGTCGAGCGCCAGAACGTTTTTCGGGCAGAACTCGACGCAAAGTCCGCAGCCCTTGCAGCGGGCTTCGTTGATGGTCACAATTCCCTTAGCCATATACATTCTCTCCTTTTTATTTAACCGCTTCCCAAGGCGGCAGCACATACAACCGTACGGGGAAGGTGTTATTAACAGTTATTTTTTCCTCAATTCTGTCAGAAACAAGGGTGAAAAGCACGGGAAGCCCTGTAAGTCTTTCAACCTCCTTAGAGTAATCCAGCGAACGCTTGATATCCTCCGCGGTGGTTCCCACGCCAAGATTAGAGCTGTTGACGAGCGCCATAACCTTAAGCCCCGCCGCCGCCTCTATTTCGGCGATATGCGCCTTAACGTCAAGCGCGGTTTCGGTAAACGGGCGGTACATACTGAAGAGATACAGCATACTCGCCCCGCCGTTTTCCTCTATCTCGTTTGCGTAGCGTCCAAGCACCGTAGCACCCGCGTCATCGCCGCCCACGTCAAGTATCAGACGTTCGTCCGACTCTATCGCGCCGTCCACCTCTCGCGGAAGCGACGGTATATCAAGTAAGGTGTTCGCGAAGTTCGGCAGAATGAGGTTTATACGTTTATCCTGAAATAGCTCCTTAAAGTCGGCAGTGCGAAAATATGGGTTAACGATATCCATATCAATAACCGTTACGCTTTCGCCGCTTTTCTCAAGAGACAGCGCGAGGTTTACGGCAAAATTGGTTTTTCCACAGCCGTAATGACCTGTAATTATGGTAATCCGTTTAAGATTTTTGAGCATTCCGTCTCCCAGCTACAAAGAAATCGTATAATTAATCATATTGTACCACTCTTTTAATATAAATACAAACATAAATACAAAGAATAAAAAAGGGGGCAGCGCCGAATTTCTTCGGTTCTGCGCCCCTTTACTGTTGCTTAGTCTGATTAATGCGCCCCAACGGGTCTTCTTATTGAAAGCCTTACGCGGTCACTAATCATTGCCACAAACTCGCTGTTCGTGGGCTTGCCGCGAAGACTGTGAATGGTGTAACCGAAATAGCTGTTAAGAATATCTACGTCGCCTCTGTCCCACGCAACCTCGATAGCGTGGCGAATCGCACGCTCTACTCTCGATGAGGTGGTGGCGTACTTCTTCGCGATAGACGGATAAAGCCGCTTAGTCACGGCGTTAATCATCTCGGAATCGAGCACCGACATAATTATCGCGTCGCGAAGATAATGGTAGCCCTTAATATGCGCGGGCACGCCTATCTGGTGGATGATATCGGTAATCATCACCTCTAAATCAGGCTAACTTTCGCTTCTTTTCGCTGACTTCTCCTCAGTCAGCATTGAAATTCTGTCTGCCAGAACCGAGAGGTCGAAGGGTTTGAGTATGTAAAATGCCGCGCCCGCTTTAATTACCTCGCGCTCCATTACGGCGTTGTCGAAGCCGGACATTACAATGAACGCGGGCAGCTTTACCGACCCGTCCGCCTTAAGTCCACCGATAATGCCTATCGCGTCCTTAGACGGAAGAAACATATCGAGCACCACCGCGTCAGGCTCCTCGCTTCGCACCGCGGCGTCTACCTTGTTTCCGTCCTTTTCACAGCTTATTACATCAAATCCCCTTTTCGTTAGCTCCTCACAGCAGGCCTTACCGAAATCGGCCCCGGAGTCCACCACTAAAACTGTTACCTTGCCTTTCACTTCCTGTATTCTCCTTAGTAGATATTTAGTCATCCCTCAGTTCGTTGTTATGGTACCATAAATTACCACGGTTTGCAACAGTTTTTTTATATAATTTCCTTCGCTCTTGTTTTTTTCGGCATTTAGGAGAATTCTCGCTCACAGTAGAGCATATTTTCTATAAAAATGCCGTAACCTCTTGTCGGGTCGTTAACAAAAACGTGAGTAACTGCGCCGACTATTCTTCCGTTTTGAATAATTGGGCTTCCTGACATACCTTGAACTATCCCGCCTGTCTTTTCGAGTAGCTCTTTGTCGGTTACCTTTAGTACTATATTTTGGGTCAGCGCCTTTTCGCTGAGGTTTACCGAAAGTATCTCCGCGGAATAGTATTTCGGCTCGTCGCCCTCTACGGTGCAAAGTATCTGCGCTTCGCCTCGGACTATCTCCTGCTTAAGCGCGATAGGCAGAAGCGTTGGGCTTTCACGCTCGGCTGTTACCCTGCCGAAAACGCCAGACGGGCAGTTATAGCAAAGCGACGCGAAGGGGCGCTCGTTATGAAAGCTTCCCTTTAGTTCCCCTGGCGCGCCCACCTGACCCTTGTCCACCCCCGTGACGGTGACGGCGACAAGCTCGCCCTTCTGTACGGGAAGTACAATCTCGGCATCTGCGTCGGTAACGCCGTGACCGAGCCCCGCGACGGTATCCGTTTCGGGGTTATAGTAGGTAAGCGTGCCTATTCCAGCGGAGGAATCTCTCACCCACATACCAATTTTGAAGCCCGAGCCGTCCTTGGCGTTCGCGGGGCTTACATATATCGTGCGCTTTTCACCGTCACGCGTGAGGGTGATTTCAAGTCTTCCGCCCTCGCTTGAGGCGACGATTGAGGAGAGGTCTGCGTTGCCCGTCACCCGCTTTCCGTCTACGGTTATAACAATGTCGCCCTTTTCAATGCCAGCCTCCCTTGCGGGGCAAACCGAGCCGTGAGCCGTAGCAACGTCACCGAAGCCGATAACCACCACACCTTCGGTAAACAATTTTACGCCGAAGGGTGTGCCGCCCGGCTCAAGGCTCACCCTTTCCACTACGTTCACCGTGGCGGTCTTCAGCGGTATCATATCGAAAAGCCTGAGAGTTGCGGTATATTCGTTGTTTTCGCCCGCCGACGCGGGAGTGGTCTCGCCTCTTTTCGCTCTTGCCGTCAAGAGTCCCTGAGCGCAGCTAAACTCTTCCCCTTCAAAAACCGAAACCGTATCGGGAAGGTAATGCTCGTCAATATATGAATACCCACCAAAGAGCGCCGAGAAGGCGAAGGTCAAGGTAATTACTGTTTTAATAAAGCGTTTCACGTCTTTTCCCCTTTTCAAAAGCTCGCTTATTCACCTCTTATTGTTGCCGAGCTCTCAGCGTTCTAAACGCTTTTTTGAAGGGAATTTACTGCCTACGCTGCCGAGAATTACACTTAAAACAACGCAGGCGGCAGAGATTAAAAGCGGCGCGCCTTTTACGGCGCTGGTAAGGAAAACTGTCTGCAAAATCGGCAGATAAATTACAGCTATAGTTACCGCTACCGAGGAAAGACACGCGATTACCAGCAGTCTGTTCGAAAAGATTTCGCGTAAGCTAAAGCGAGTATCCTCGAATTTGCACTCAAAAACATGAATCATCTGAGCGACAATCAGGGTCAAAAAGGTAGCAGAACGTGCTGTTTCAAGGGTACCGCCGAAGCGCAGCACAAGTGAAAAGCAAAGCAGGTTGCAAAGCCCGAGTATTGCGCCGCGAAAGAGTACTGTGCCTGTCATTCCGCCCGCGAAGAGCCCCTCCTCACGCTTTCTCGGCTTCTCGTTCATTATATTATCCGAGCCCTTTTCCATACCGAGCGCAACGGAGGGAAGTCCGTCGGTGACAAGGTTTATTAGAAGTATCTGTATCGGAGCGAAAACCACGGGCATACGCATAACCATAGCAAGCACGACGGTCAATACCTCGCCGAGGTTGCTCGTAAGAAGAAAGCGAATAAACCGCTTTACGTTCTTATATATAATTCTTCCTTCCTCTACAGCGGCGACTATCGTAGCGAAGTTATCGTCAAGTATAACCACACCGGACGCTTCCTTTGTAACGTCGCTGCCCGATATTCCCATAGCAACGCCTATATCCGCCTCCTTTATGGCGGGCGCATCGTTTACCCCGTCGCCCGTCATAGCGACAATGCTTCCGTCACTTCTCAGAGCCTTTACAATGCGAAGCTTATGCGCGGGCGACACTCGGGCGAAAACGTTTACCCTCTTTACCCTTTCGCGAAGCAGCTCGTCGCTCAAAGCGTCAATCTCCGCTCCCGTGAGCGCCGCTTCACCCTCGCGCGCTATTCCGACGCTTTTCGCTATAGCGACGGCGGTAAGCGCATGGTCGCCCGTTATCATTATCGGGCGTATTCCCGCCGCGCGGCACTTTTTTACCGCGGGCGCTACCTCCCGCCTCGGCGGGTCGCTTATGCCGCATAGCGCAAGGAAGGTAAGCTCGCTCTCTTCAGACGAGCCGCTTTTTACAGCAATAGCTATTACCCTTTTCGCGTCAGCGGAAAGTGACGCTATCTTGTCCTTGATTTCGGCTTCCTCTCGTTCGGAAAGCGGTATATCGCGTTCGTATTTTCTTACCCGCGAGCATTTCTTTAATACAAGGTCGGGCGCGCCCTTGACAAAGAGCTTTAATCCGACACCGTCCCGTACCGCTACCGACATCATCTTTCTCACCGAATCAAACGGCGTCTCGTGAACTATTCGATAGCGGGAAAGAAGCTCGTTTTTCTTAATTTTCAATTTATATGCCGCCACGAGCAGCGCGGTTTCGGTAGGGCTTCCCTCAAGCGAGAGCTTGCCTTTCGAATCCTCGCTCACCCTTGCGGTAGAGCATATAACCGCCGCGCCGAGCGCCTCGCTCACGGTGACGTTCGCGGGAACTGCCGCGCCGTCGAGAGAAAGTCCGCCAAGGGGCGAGTCGCCGCCGCCTGACAGCGCGAAATATCCGTCAAGGGTGACTATATCGGTAACGGTCATCTTGTTTTCAGTCACCGTTCCCGTCTTATCGGTACATATTACGCTTGCGCAGCCGAGCGTTTCGACCGCGTGAAGACGGCGGATAATCGCGCCGCGAGCGAGAATACGATTGACGGAAAGGGCGAGCACCACCGTGACAACGGCGGGAAGCCCCTCGGGAATAGCGGCAACGGCGAGAGAGATGCCCGTAAGCATCATAGAGAGAAAGCTTTCGCCTCGAAGTACACCCAAAAGGGTCACCGACGCGCCGCAAAGCACGCAGGTAACCGCAATAAAGGTTCCGAGCGATTTTAGTCTTAGCTGTAATGGCGTGGGCTTCTCTTTACTCTCCACTATCATTTCGGAAATGCGTCCCATCTCGGTGCGCATACCCGTAGCGGTTATTCTTACCGCGGCGTGACCCGTCATTACGTTTGTACCCATATAAAGGGTATTGCCGCTCTTCTTTTCTACCGTTTCGGATTCCCCGCTTAGTATCGCCTCGTCTGTCGCCGCCGACGCTCCCGAAAGCAGCACGCAGTCGGCAGGAACTCTGTCGCCCGCCTTAAGCTCGCATATATCTCCCGTCACGAGCCGCGCGGCTGGTATCCTTTTTAGCTCTCCGTCGCGGTAAACTCTCGCAACGGGCGCAGTAAGGCTTTTCAGCGACTCAAGCGTTTTTTCGGTTCTGTACTCTTGAATAAAGCCCATCACCGCGTTAAGAAGCATTATAGCTATTATCGTGACCGCCTCGGTAAGCTGTCCCACAACAAAGGAGAGCACGGTGGACGCCGCGAGTATAACTATGAGAACGTCCTTAAACTGAGAAAGAAACAGAAGCAGTGGGCTTCTTCTTTCCTTCTCCCGCAATACATTTTCGCCCTGCTCTCTTAACAGCTCCGCCGCTCTCTTTTCACTTAACCCCTTATCCATTGCCGCCGCCTTTCGTTTTTTTATAATGAATACTATGAAAGGCGTGCAACAAAAATACCGCCGTGCAAGCGCAAGGCGGTAAAACACATATTTGGTTATAATAATGTAACCGCGCAACGCGCGGTTACATTATATGATTATTTAGTCTTTCTTCTCCTCGTCATCGTCACCGTCAAGCTTATCCTTA